>CAYUZD010000478.1:0-2348 GCA_964449475.1 uncultured Nitrospirales bacterium | reverse complement strand
CGTCCTCGTGGTCGATCTCCGCGCGCAGCACGCCCGCGCCGAAGTCCGCGTGCGCAAACACGGCCTCGCGGGTCTCGCGCGGCGGCACCTCGACCTCCTCGACCGCGATCAGGTCGTCCTCGAAGAACAGGGACAGCGTCGTGTTCAGCGCTTGGGTGTCCGCGTTGCGCACCAGCACAAGCGTCTGGTTCTGGCCCTGGCCGTCCTCCGCGCGCCGCTGGCTGAACCCGACGATGCCCGCGTTCCGCGTGCTGGAACCGATCTTTCGATACGTGATGTGCACTGCGCGCGCGCCGACCTCGTCGCGGTCCGTCAGGTTGCCGTCACTGAACAGCACGACGTTGAGCTGGTTCACGACGGACGCGACTTCCTCGTTGTCCGGCGCGATCGATCGCGCCAGCGACAGCACATCGGTGAGGTTAGTGCGCATCGCGCTGGGTTCGATCGACCGGAGCGCGCGGCGAAGGCGATACTTGTCGTCCGTCAGTTCGCAGAGGACGTCCGCGTTCTCCGCGAAACTCACCACCATCATGCGGTCGCCGCCCGCCATGACGTCCACCATCGCGAGCGCCTCCTCGATCGCCAGGTCGAGCCGCGTGCGGCCGTCCTCGAGTGTCTGCATGCTGGCCGAGCGGTCTATCGCGATCGCGATGTTCGACCCGGAGACGTTCCGCGATTCGAGGTACGGCCGCGCCAGCGCAATCGCCGCGAGCAGGAGCACCAGCAACTGGAGGAACAGCAGGAGGTTCGTACGCAGGCGCTGGAACGGCGCGTTGGCGGTCAGGTCTTGCAGGCTCTTCATCCAGAGCAGCGTGCTCGGGATCACCACTTGCGTGCGGCGCAGTTTGAGGATGTAGAGCAGAATGACGGGCGCGAGCAGCCCGAGGAACCACAGCGCGCCGGGCGCGAGGAATAGGCTCGAAAGCCACGACATCATCCCTGCACCATCCCGATCCGCCGGAACATGTGCAGCGTGATCTCTTCAATCGGCGTGTCGCTCGACGCGAACACATATCCAATCCCGCGCGTCGCGCAGTACCGCCTGATGGATTCGACGAACCCCTCGCGGTTCTTCTGGTACCGCTTGAACAACGCGCGGCTCGCGGAGATCTCCGCGAAGTTGCCCGTCTCGCTGTCTACGAGTTTCAGGTCACCGGTCAATTTCGGATTGACCTCCTCCGGCGCGAGGATCTGCACGGCGTACACGTCCGACCGCGACTGTTGCAGCCGGCGGAGCACGCCCTCGAACCCGGCCTCGTCGAAGAAGTCGGAGAGCATCACCGCGACGCCCTTGGACTTGTTCCGGCTGAGATACGACCGGCCGGACTCCTCGAGGTGCGTCGCGCCGTCCGCGTCGATACGGCCCAGGAAATCGAACAGCCGCGGGACGCTGTTCTTGCCGCGCACGGGCGGGCTGCGGCGCGCGCTATCGCCCGTGAATGCCTCGACCGACACGCGCTCGTGGCCGGACAGCGCGATGTAGCCGAGCGCGGCCGCGAGCCGCTGCGCGAACGCGAGCTTGGTCGGCGTGCCGAAGCCCATCGACTTGCTCGCGTCGATCATCAGGTGCAGCGTGAGGTCTTCGCGTTCCTCGAACAGTTTCAGGTAGAGCTCGTCCAGGCGGCCGTACAGGTTCCAATCCACGTGGCGCAGGTCGTCGCCCTGCACGTAGCCGCGGTAGTCGGCGAAATCGATGCTCTGACCGCGTTTCGTGCTCTTCCGCTCGCCCTTGAGCACGCCCGCACGCACGCGCTTCACCGCGATCGACAACCGATCGAGTTTGCGCAAGAACGCCGGGTCGAGCAGACCCGCGGTATCGGTGCCGGAGGGGCTCACGCGACCTTCGCCGCCTCCTCGACGTTCTCCAACACGTCCGCGATGACCGCGTCGGACGTGACACCGTCTGCGTCCGCCTCGAAATTGAGCAGCACGCGGTGCCGCAGCGCGGGCAACGCCGCCGCGCGGATGTCCTGGAAACTCACGTTGTACCGGCCGTCGCGCAGCGCGTTGACCTTGCCCGCGAGCAACAGCGCCTGCGCCCCGCGCGGACTCGACCCGAACCGCACGTACCGCCGGACGAGATCCGTCGCCGCGTCGCCGCCGGGCTGCGTCGCGAGCACGATGCGCACGGCGTACTCTGTCACGCGCGGCGCGCACACGACTTCGCGCACGAACGCGCGCCACTCAAGCACCTCCGGCCCCGTCATCGCCGGGCTGGCCGACGGCGTCTCGCGTTTCGTCGTGCGATCCAAGATCTCCATCAGGTCGTTGCGCGTCGGATAGTCCACGATCAGTTTGAACAGGAACCGGTCCACCTGGGCCTCGGGCAGCGGATACGTGCCCTCCAT
>CAYUZD010000477.1:0-2350 GCA_964449475.1 uncultured Nitrospirales bacterium | reverse complement strand
GCGGAGACCGAGGAAATCGCGCTCGAAGCAATCAAACTCATCAAAGTCAACTACACGGACATCGGCACGCCGCAGGTCAACGACCGCGATCCGAAGTTCGCGTCGGGCCGCGACCAAGGCCGCGAGCAGGGCGTCGCGGCGGATGGATTCGCGCAGGCGGATACCGTTGTCGAAGGGTATTACGGCGCGGCCTGCATCACGCACTGCTGCCTCGAGGCACACGGCCAGACGATGCACTACAAGGACGGGCAACTCCTGTGCTGGCCGTCCACGCAAAACGTCTCGGGGTTCGCGAGCGGCCTCACCAGCGAACTCGAAATGTCCGCGGACCAGATTTCCGTCGATACCCAGTACATGGGCGGCGGGTTCGGATCGAAGTTCGCCGTGGACAAGTGGGGCGTCATTTGCGGCAAGCTCTCGAAGACGACCGGCCGGCCGGTCAAGCTCATGCTCGAGCGCGACCAGGACCAGATGATCGCCGGCCACCGTCCCTCCGCGTTCGGCAAAGTCAAGGTCGGCGTCAAGAAGGACGGCTCGATCGTCGCCTGGGACTCCGACGTCTGGGGATCCGGCGGCCAGCAGACCTTCCGTATGCCGCCCGTCCCGTATGTCTTCACGGGCATCGCGAACTTCAAGACGCTCGGCCGGAGCATCCCGACCAACCGCGGGCTGCAGCGCGCCTGGCGCGGACCGAACCATCCGCAGGCCGCCGTCCTCACGATGTGCGCGCTCGAGGACGCCGCCGCCGCGATCGGCATGGATCCGGTTTCGTTCTTCAAGAAGAACCTCGCGCTGACCGATCGCGCCGAGGACTACGCCGAACAGATCGATCGGTGTGCCGAACTCATCGGCTACAAGGAGAAATGGCACCCGCGCGGCGACAAAACGCCCGGGCCGGTGAAACGCGGTATCGGCATGTCGATCCACACTTGGGGCGGCCAGGGACACGACTCCAAGTGCGCCGTCACCATCAATCCGGACGGATCGGTCATTGCGCGCACCGGCACGCAGGACCTCGGCACCGGCACGCGCACCATCGCGAAGATGGTCCTCGCCGAGACGCTCGGACTCCCGCTGGACGCCGTCCGCGTCGAGATTGGCAAGAACTCGTTCCCGGCCTCAGGCGCGTCCGGCGGCAGCACCACCGTCGGCGGAGTGTCCAGTTCGGTCCGCGATGCCGCGACCAACGCGCTGAACGCGCTCGTCGAACGCGTCGCGGCCAGTCTCGGGGTCGCGCCGGACACGCTCGAAGCGTGGAACGGCCGGATTCAGGTCGCCGGCGACCCGTCGAAGGGCGTCACGTGGAAGGAAGCCTGCGCGCTCATCGGCAACATGCCCATTTCCGTCGAAGGCGCCAACCCGAGCGCGAGCGGCGTCCGGCTTACCACCGCCGGCGTCGGCGGCTGCGCCATGGCCGATGTCTCCGTCGATATCGAGACCGGCGTCGTCACGATGAACCAGTACGTCAGCGTGCAGGACACCGGGCTCGTCATCAACGAAAAGACGGCCGAGAGCCAGATGTACGGCGGCGCAATCATGGGCATCACGTACTCGCTCTATGAAGAGGCCGTCTTCGATCCGACGACGGGCGTCATGCTCAACCCCGATTTCGAGTTCTACCGGCTCGCGGGCCTGGGCGATATCGGCACGCTGACCAACGAATTCAGCCGCGGACCGAAGTGGGAGGATCGCGGCGTAATCGGCCTCGGCGAACCCGCCGTGCTCTCGCAGGGCGCGGCCATCTCGAACGCCGTCGCAAACGCCACCGGCGTGCGCGTCGCCGAACTGCCGTTGACCCCCGATCGCGTCCTGAACGCGCTGATGGAGGCTAAGAACGCATGAACGCATTCGAATACGCCAACCCCGGTTCCGCCGCCGACGCCGTCAAGCTCCTCGGCGCGGCGTGGGGCGAGACCGAAGTGCTTGCCGGCGGTACGGACCTGATCTCGCTGCTCAAGCAGGGTCTCACGCGTCCGCGGCTCGTGGTCAGCCTGAAGAAGGCGGGCCTTGCCGGCGTGCAGCGCAAGGGCGACGTGATCAGCGTCGGCGCGACGACCACGTTGCGCGATTTCATCGCCAACAAGGACGTGCAGCAGAACTATCCGTCGCTGGTCACCGCCGTGCACAACATCGGCAGCCAACAGATGATCAACATGGGCACCGTCGGCGGCGATCTCTTGCAGCGCCCGCGCTGCTGGTACTTTCGCCAGGGACTCGGGATCCTCGGCGTGAAGGACGGCAAGTCGCTCGTCGAGGCGGGAGACAACCGCTATCACGCGATCCTCGACAACAAGGGCCCCGCGAAGTTCGTCAGCGCGTCGAGCCTCGCGCCCGGCCTCATCGCGCTCGG
>CAYUZD010000476.1:0-2350 GCA_964449475.1 uncultured Nitrospirales bacterium | reverse complement strand
TTCAGCGAACTCGGGCGCATGTCGAAATCGAAGTTCGAGGTGCCGTGCGTGCTCGAGAGCTTCAATTTCGGCGAGGCCGCGGAGAAAGCCCGCGTTCGCCTCGTGCCCGGGCCGGACGAGGAGCGGGAAAAGGCGCTCGCGAGCCAGAGTCTGGACACGCTCGGCGAGTTCAAGCTAGAGATCGACATCCTCGAAGAGGGCTATCGCGCGATCGGACACTGGTTCGCGGAACTGGTCGGCATCTACCGCCGGCTCGGCGTACCCATGAAGGCGACCGCGCCCGACGGCGGTGAAGAGACCCGCGACGCGATCACGCGCGCCGTCGAAGAAGGCCTGCGCATCTACTTCGCGTCGCCGCGGCAACTGCGCACCGCGCGGCTGCTGCTCCACTTGTTTGTGATCGACCTCTACCGCAAATACGGCGCGGCGTTGTCGCGCTTTCCCGATATCGGGCGGGCATTCGAGGCGCGCCCGACATTGCTCGCCAAAGAGAAGGAGTGGATCTACAACCCGCCCAAGGACCACGCGCTGGGCGAATAGGGCTCTACACGTTCATCTCCGGCATTGCCGGTTGTGTGGGGGGAAGTTGGGGGAAAGTGGGGCCCCGGCTGTCGGGGGACGGCCGGGGCCCCAACGTTTTCGTCCCGGTTGTATTCACGCCATCGGTTTATTACATTTCCGTATCCTTTTGTATCGTTTTCTACCCTCACGAAAGAACTAGCCGGCGCAAAGTTCGATGGCGTTGCCGGGAGAGACGGGAATGCGGGGCACAGTGCATACTGGTATGTGATTTGCGTAGTCGCGTCCGTCGGGATTTCGATGGGCTGGTGCATCCCGCGCGCGACGCAGAGGAAGCGAGGACATGAAAGTGCAGGAGTGGGTCGAGACACCATTGTCGAAAGACGCGTACGTCAGCATTTTCGAGAATGCCGTCGAGGGCATCTTCCAGACGCTGCCGGACGGCCGGTACTTACGCGTGAACCCGGCGCTGGCCCGCATCTACGGTTACGACTCGCCCGCCGACCTCATGGAGAACCTCACGGACATCGCCGGGCAATTGTACGTCGATCAGCGCAGCCGGCCACGCTTCCTCGCGCTGATGGAAGCGCACGACGTGGTCCACGATTTTCAGACCGAGATTCGATGCAAGGACGGCAGCACGCGGTGGATCTCGGAGAATGCGCGCACCGTGCGCGACACGAGCGGCCACGTGCAGTATTACGAAGGCTTCGTGGTGGACATCACGGAGCGCATGGAGGCCGAGGCCAAACAGCGCAAGCTCGAGGAGGAACTCAGCCGCGCGCAGCGAATGACGGCGCTGGGCGCGCTCGCCGGCGGCATCGCGCACGACATCAAGACGCTGCTGCACATCGTCGATGGCCACGCCGACATGGCGCGCGAATCGCTGCGTCTGGGCGACGCGGCAGCGGTGAACACGCATCTCGATCGCATCGAATACGTCGTACAGCGTGGAAACGACCTCGTCGAACGGATCGGCGCGTTCGGCAAACGCGGCGAGGAGCGGCGCGAACCGGTTGCCGTGGACGCGCTCGTGCTCGATGTCGTGCGAATGCTGCAGGCGACACTGCCGAGGACGGTCGAGATTCGGCAACAGATCGAACTCGACACCGGCCTGGTGCTCGCCGATCCCACACAGATCTTCCAGATAGTGATCAACCTCTGCACGAACGCGCTGCGCGCGATGGGCGAAGGCGGCGGCACGATCGTCGTCGGACTGCGCGTCGAATCGCTCGGCGCCGCGTCGCCCGACCGTCCGCGCGAACTCGCGCCCGGAAACTACCTCAAGCTCTCCGTCGCGGACGACGGCCAGGGGATGGACGCGAAAGTCGCGGCGCGCGCGTTCGAGCCGTTCTACTCGACCAAACCGGACGACGAGAACATGAGCGGATTCGGACTCGCGATCGTCGCGGGTATCGTGCAGGGCCTGGGCGGCGCGGTACGCCTGCACAGCGCGCCGAACGCCGGGGCCGAGTTTACTATCTATCTTCCGGTGTACGTCGACGACGGCCCGAAAGAAGACACCATCCTCGCGCGGTTCGGGAATCGAAGCTAGACCGCGACTCAAACGGCGGGGTACCGGGGCAATTCACCCGGGCGCGGCGTCGGTTGGCTGTAAAGAATTGTATTGACATCGGCCATTTGGCCTGATACACTACGCGTCTTGGAGTCGCTGAACAGCGGCTCTCGCGGGGATACCCCAATGCTCGGGCGCGAAAGCAAAGCGTCCGGGTGGGCTGATATTTTGGCCCTGACCGCGTTGACATCCGCGTTAGCGGATGTTAGACTGCGCGATTGGGTATCGAAGGGCGGAGTCGAATCGCCCTACCTT
>CAYUZD010000475.1:0-2364 GCA_964449475.1 uncultured Nitrospirales bacterium | reverse complement strand
CAGTCCCGCGTTCCACGCGTGCCCGGCGATCGCCACCGCGCTGCTCGCGCTGATGCTGTTCAAGTTGCCGCTCGCGACAACGTACTACCTCACGCTGTCGTGGTGCGGCCTCGCCATCGCGCTGTTCGTCCTCGCCGTGACGTTCCGCGAGCGCACCTACCGGTTCTGCGGATTGGCGATCCTGGGCCTCGCGACGGCGCGCGCGGCGTTCATCGACACCCGCGAACTCGAAGCGCTGCCGCGCGTCTTCGCGCTGGGCGGCCTGGGCCTCGTGCTGCTCGCGCTGGGGTACGCGTACGTGCGCGTGTTCGCTCGCGGCCAGATTTCCACTTCTGCGATGGAGTGATTGGTTCGATGGCCGGGATAACCGCGGCGGCTATCTCGTCTGCGGGACGTCTGGCGGTTGCGCGCGCCGGAGTTGATCGAGGACCGAGTCCCACTGGCTGCGTGCGCTCCTCTGTGTGCGGAAGTCAGTCGCTTGTCGGTCTGAGACCCATTCATCGGGCAGGAACTGGTCGGGCCTCTTGCCTTCGAGCGCGAGTGCGATGACGGGGAATGCCGGATCGCGTTTGCGCCGCACCATCGCCCGCCGGATTTCGTCGCGGACATAATCCGACTGGTGGCTGTTCCGCGTCGCAACGAAGACGAAGGAACGCGTGCAGTCGAGCGCTTCGAGGTACTCGGAGCGCCAGAGAAACCCGGAACGGGTGTCGCGCTTGTCGATCCAGCACGGGACGCGGGCCCGCTCGATGCGTTTCACGATCGGATCGACGCGGTCGTGGTCGTCGCACGCGTGGCTGACGAAGCACCCCGGCGATTCCTGCCGATAGGGCGGGGGGTCGCCCGACGGAGCTGCGACGAAACCGCTTCCGCCGAAATCGACGTTGCCGAGTTCAAAGCCCGCCGCTTGCAGCACGCGCAAGTCGCCTTTCTTCTTCGCGATCGTCTTCAACAGCGGACGATCGACCTCTATGAATCCCGTGATTTCGTCGTCCTTGTCCTTCTTAAGTTTCCGGATGATGGGCGTGTCCGGATACGTGACGAGGAACGAATAGAGATAGTAGGCGATGTCGAGTTCAGGCCCGGCGAACGAACGCGCAACGCCCAGGAAACGAAATTCCGGCGCCGCAGGCGTTTCCTCCTGCACCTCCTGGCGATAGGCCCACAGGATGTCCTCGTGCGAGAGCGGCCAAGGATGGCCCGGCGGCAGCGCGACGGGCGACCAGCTCACGAGCACGCTTCCGCCCAATGTCGTGCCGTGGCCGAACGGCGTCGTGCTGCCGTGGGTCGCGCGCTGTGTGACGAGTACGCGCCCGCCGGCGTCGCAGATCAGGAACGATATCTGGATGATCGATCGGCCGCGCTTGTCGATTTCCGTAACGTTTTGTGTTTCCGTCTGCGGGAACAGAGACGCAAACGGCAGAATCACGCCGCTCTCGTAGGCAGCGGCGAACTTCGGAGCGGAATCCTCAAGGATGAGCAGCTTCCGATCGTGCGTCGGCATGTTCGTCTCGATCGCGTTACCAGTCGGGGGACTCGCAAACGCCGCCCGATTATTTCGGCGTCACTCGCGTCAACCCTCGCTCTCCTCGCGCAATTTTGCGAGCACCGTGAAGTCTTCGAGCGTGGTGGTGTCGCCGGTGGTTTGTTTGCCGGCGGCGATGTCGCGGAGGAGGCGGCGCATGATTTTGCCGGAGCGCGTTTTTGGGAGCGCGTCGGTGAAGCGGATCTGGTCGGGCCGGGCGACGGGGCCGAGTTGTTTGGCGACGTGTTCGCGCAGGACGCCCTTGTCGCTCTCGGCGGGCGTCGTGCCGCGCGGGACGGACACGAACGCGCAGATGCCCTGGCCCTTGATGTCGTGCGGGAACCCGACGACGGCGGCCTCGGCGACGAGGTCGTGCGAGACGAGCGCGGACTCGATCTCCATCGTGCCCAGGCGGTGGCCGGAGACTTTGATGACGTCGTCGAGCCGGCCGATGATCATGAAGTAGCCGTTCTTGTCTCGGAACGCGCCGTCGCCCGCGAGGTACCAGCCCTGCTTGGCGAACTTGGACCAGTAGACTTCGTTGAACCGCGCGTCGTCGCCGTAGAGTGTGCGCAGCATGGAGGGCCACGGCGTCTGGATGACGAGCGTGCCGCTGTGTTTGGCGTCCACCTCGGCGCCTTCCTCGGTCACGACGGCGGCGTTCACGCCGAAGAACGGCAGGCCGGCGGACCCGGGCTTCATCGACATCGCGCCGGGGATGGTCGTAATGAGGATAGAGCCGGTCTCCGTCTGCCACCAGGTGTCCACGATGGGGCAGCGGCCCTTGCCGATGACTTCGTAGTACCAGATCCACGCCTCGGGATTGATGGGTTCGCCCA
>CAYUZD010000474.1:0-2367 GCA_964449475.1 uncultured Nitrospirales bacterium | reverse complement strand
ACGCGCACGAAATGCCCGCGCCGGACGAGTTCCGGTACCAGCCAACACCCCACATACCCGGCCCCGCCCGTCACCAATACGCGCATCTACCGCTCCCGAAGCTCCGCCAAGCCGCGAAGTATACCAAGCGCGCGAAGCGGCCCGTAAACCGCCGCGCGTTGACTCGCGCCCGCGCCCTCAGTAACCTGATTCGCGCCGGGCGACGCGCGGCAGGGGGAATTAGCGTTTTGGGGGACGTAGTGCAACTCGAGTTTCCCGTCTGGGACGGCGACGCGTTGCGCCGCCGCCTCGAATCGCTGACGGGCGAACCCGTCGAGCTCGCGCTCACGAACAACGCCTCCACGATGATGTCCTACAAGCCGCGCACGTGGCGCCAGCCCGCGCGGCTCCGCCTCCACCGCATGTTCCTGACCGCCGACGCCCCGATCATCGACGCGCTCGCGCATTGGATGAGCGGCCGGCGCCGCCGCACCGCCGGGCCCGTCATCGACGCGTTCATCGCCGCGAACCGCCATCTCGTCGCGCGCAAGCCGGTACCGCTCGTCCGCCTCGTCACGCGCGGACTGCATCACGACTTGCGCCGCTACTACCACGAGGTCAACCGCACCGAGTTCGCAGAATCGCTCGACGTACCGATCACGTGGGGGCGGTTCCCGACGACGCGACGACGCAGGAGCATCCGGCTCGGCAGCTATTCCGCCGACGATCATCTCATCCGCATCCACCCGCACCTCGATCAACCGGCGGTCCCGGATTTCTTCGTGCGCTACATCGTCTTCCACGAAATGCTGCACGCGCAGCTCGGCGTCGAGCAGAGCCCCGGCCGCCGCCGCCGCATCCACACGCGCGAGTTCAACTCTCGCGAACGTGCCTACCGCGATTTCGCGCGCGCCATCGCCTGGCAGGACAATCCCGCCAACCTCGCGCGGCTGCTCCGGCCCGGCAAGAAATCCGCATGAGCGGCGAAGCGCCGCCTGGCCGCGCATGGCCCAGCGTCCGCATGCCGGTCCTCTGGGCCTGCGCCCTCGTGGTGGCAACCGCCGCCGCGTTCCTGGCCGTGCGCTCGTCGTTCCAGCGCGCCGCACCGGCCAGGCCCGATTGGCAGAGCATCGAGCGCGCGCAAACGTTTGAACGCCTCGCGAACGATCTCGATGCGCTCCTGCTCGAACTCGAACGCGCAGGCCCGCCCGCGTCTCCCGGTGAACGCGCGCTGTGGGAAACGTGGGTCCGCGGCAACTATCGGCCGCGCGTCGCCGAGTTTCACCGCGCGCTCCTCGACGCGCCGCTCCAGGGCCCGCCGTACGACGCCCTGCTCGCCGCCGCTGACCGGCTCAGTGCCGCCGCGGCCAATCCGGGCGACACGCGCGCCCTCGCGTCCGCGCGAGACGCCCGGGATCGGATGCAGTCCACGGTTCGGGCCGAGATCGCGCGCGTCAACACGCGCTAATCGCGCCGCTTGCGCGCACCGCGCGGTTCACCTACGATGTCGGGATACGCACTCACCGATTCCGAGGACACGTGCCATGTTGAAGGGATACTCCGCGAAAATTATCGACATCCCCGTGTTCAATGCGATGAACACTGGACTGCGCGCCCGCCTCGCGGAAATCCTCACCAGCATCAGCGAACCGCGCATCCTCAAGAAGGGTGAGACGCTCTACAAAAAAGGCGCGGAGGACGCGAACACCGGTGCCATCCTCATCGACGGCACGCTCACGGTGCTCAGCGACGGCGGCACGAAGCTCAACGTCGTCGCGCCCGACATGCTCGGCGAAATGCAGCAGTTCGATACGTTCGGCCAGCGCACCGCGACGGTCAAGGCCGAGAGTCCCGCGACGGTCCTCGAGTTTAGCTGGCACGACTTCATCGCGCGCGTCCGCGATACGCCCGCCATCACGCACGACGACCAGCTCGCGCTCAAGACCGCGCTCGAGTCCTACGCCAACCGCCGGCTCCATCAGCTCTAGCCGTCACGGCGCCGCGGCCGCCGCTTCGTCCACCGTGATCAACACGAAACTCGGAGTCCCGCGCTCCGCAAGCGTCGCCAGCACGAACCGCCCGTCGTACGACGCCGCGATCGCCTCCCCCACGCCCCGTGCAAGGAACGTCAGTTGCGTGCGCGACTCCGGCGCGTCCAGTCCGACCCGATACACCTGCGCGTTCCCGCGGTAGTCCGGCGCGGTGACAAATACCGCGTCGCCGCGTGGCGCTATCGCCGCGTGGAGTCCCGCCCCGAGCGGCACGCTCGCCCCGGAGGACAAATCAATCAACGTGACGACGCGTTCACCCGGTGCGCCCGACACGATCGCCGCGCCGTCTCCCGTCAGGTCCGCCACCGACGCCGTCGCGTCCTGCGTCGTATACACG
>CAYUZD010000473.1:0-2387 GCA_964449475.1 uncultured Nitrospirales bacterium | reverse complement strand
TCGACCATGAGTTCGCGGTCATAGCCGAGTTTCGTCAGCCGCTCGGCGATCGATTCGAGGTCGTGCTCCTCGCCGACGCGCAGCGACACCGCGTCGCGCTTGAGCCGCGCCTGGTTCGGCACGCGCTGCAGGAACGATCGCGCGGACACCACCACGCAGACGTGCTGCCCGCCGGACTGGGCCTGGAGGAGCGCGTTCAGCGCGAACATGCGCTCGGCGACGATGTCGTCCGCGGGCGCCATCGCATCCGTCGGCAGCACTTCCCACGCCGGCAACAGAAACACGCGGTCTTCGCCGTAGAACGTGCCGAGGTCCTCCGCGGCGGCCTCGGACTCGAGCCGCCCCGCGGCGACGTACAGCAGCGACGCGCCAGTTGACTCGGCGAACTGCGCCGCGACGAGCCGCTTCGACGATCCCCACGGCCCGACGACCTCGACGCCGGTCGCACGCGCCTTCGGCGTGAGCGCGATAAGCTCCGCGATCACGCGCAGCGCCGGTAATGTGGGCGAACTGGTGTCAGACATGGGCATACTGCGTAGAAGCGGAGCGGCTCCGGGCCAAAAATGGAAAAACCCGCCCGGTACGGGTGCGACATTACCCGCGGCCGAGCGCGATGAAACAACTATGTGGCACTAATGGTTCTCCATTTCGACCGGCCCGCGCAAGTGGGAGGAGTGCGGCTGGTGGTTCGATGACTGAGGTTTCGTCGAAGTACAAGCCGGAGGCTTGGCAGAACTTAGCCGGGGGTTGAGCGAAGCGATACCCCCGGATGGATCGAATGAAGGAGACCCGACCCCGGACAGGGGTCGCAGCACAAGCATGGAATGTTCTGGCACCCCATTCAGGGTGCACTCATTTACCGTGACGCCTACCGGGGGTCTACGCTCCGCTTCGACCCCCGGCTAATCTCTGCCAACCCTTCGGGTTGCGCTCGACACACCGGTTCATTCGTGCACCCTCGATACGTACCATGTAGTTCATCGAGTGTGGCGCGCCGCCAGTACTACGGGAGACACCCACGATGCCGGAACATCGGATGTACTCGGACCTTGCGAAGTGGTGGCCGTTGTTGTCGCCGCCGTCGCACTATGTCGAGGAAGCGGACGATCTCGTGCCCTACATGCTCGCCGCGACGGACCCGCCGCCGGTCACGGTGCTGGAACTCGGTTCGGGCGGCGGGAGCTTCGCGTTCCACTTGAAGCGGCATTTCCGGATGACGCTCGCAGATCTCTCGGAACAAATGCTGGCCGTCAGCCGCGCGATCAACTCCGAGTGCGAGCACATACAAGGCGACATGCGGACGCTCGACCTCGGGCGCACCTTCGACCTCGTGCTAATCCACGACGCGATCATGTACATGACCGACGAGGAATCGATGCGCGCGACGCTGCAGACTGTCTCGCGGCATTGCCGGCCTGGCGGCGCGACGATCCTGATGCCGGACTTCGTGAAGGAGTCGTTCGAACCCTCCACGTCCACCGGCGGCGAGGACGGCCCGGACGGCCGCGCGCTACGCTACATGGACTGGAGCTGGGACGCCGACCCGGACGACACGACGGTCGAGACCGTGTATGCGTTCCTGCTGCGCGAAGGCGACACGGTGCACGTCGAGCTGGACCGCCACCGAAACGGCGTGTTCCCGCGCGAGACGTGGATGCAATGGCTGCGCGAGGCAGGATTCACGCCGAGTTCACGCGTCGATCCGTGGGAGCGCGAGGTGTTCACGGGTACCAATCACCGGCCGAAATAACGAAGGGCGGACAGCGTCGCTGTCCGCCCTGAAATCTCGTGTGATCGGATTAGCGCGAGTAGTACCCGATGATGGCCTGCGTGTCCGCCTGGAACGGGATGGTCTCCGTGTTCGGCAGCGCGACCATCTTGCCTTCGAACTCGCCCTGGGCGCGTTCGAGGTAGTCGGGGATGCGTTTGCCCGGCAGTTCGACGCCGTTCACGATCATTGGAATCTTGCGGCTGCGCTCGACGACGCCGACGGCCATGCCGGGCGTCACGCGGAACGACGGACGGTCAACGCGCTTGCCGTTCACCGTGATGTGCCCGTGCGTCACGAGCTGGCGCGCGGCCTGGATCGTGTTCGCGAACCCGAGCCGGTAGGTGACCGCGTCGAGGCGCGACTCGAGCAGCATCATGAGGTTGTGGTCGGTGACGCCGCCCATGCGCTTGGCTTCGGCGAAGACGTTCGACATCTGGCGCTCGAGCAGGCCGTAGTGCACGCGCAGGCGCTGCTTCTGCAGGAGCTGCGTGCCGTACGTCGACTTCTTGCGCCGCTGGTTTTGCCCGTGTTGTCCGGGCGGGAAAGGCCGCTTGGCGCTCGGGCAATTTGGACTGCTCCAAATGCATTCCCCGAGGCGGCGGCAGAGCTTGTGCTT
>CAYUZD010000472.1:0-2406 GCA_964449475.1 uncultured Nitrospirales bacterium | reverse complement strand
TCCAAGCGCTCGGTGGACGTTTCGCTAGACTCGGTGATCGAGAAGCTCGCCGTACTGCGCGAGGGCGGCGCGCTCCCGGCGTCCGCGCCTCCGCAACCGGCACCCGCCACGGACAGCGCCAAATCCGCCGCGCCGAAAAAAAAAAGCGCGCTGATTGAGCCTGCCGCGCCGTCGGCCGCCTTCGCTCCCGCGCCCGCGGCTGCCGCACCCGCGCAACCGAAACCGCGCGTCGAGCCTGCCGCGGAACCCGCCAAACCGACGCACGGCGTCGATCCCGCCGAAGCGCGCAGCCTCCTGGCCGATCCGCACGTCGCGCAGGTGGTCAAGGTCTTCAAAGGCAAGATTGTGGACGTGAAGAAGCCGGCGCCCGCGGCGTCGGCCACCGAAGGCGAGTAGTCCGCGCAATTCCGGCGCGTTTCCCCGCTCGTTGATTGTCAATCATTGTCGGCCCGCGCGCCGCTGTGTTACCGTACTCTGTAGTCAGGGGGAAGGCGCGACGCAGTGGGGTGGCGCCTTGCGCGGGGGATTCCGGTCGTCCATGAACAGGACCAATCCATGGGCGTGGTCGGGCATGCTCGTGGCCACGCTTGCGTTCGGCATCGTCCTCGGCCTGTCGCTCGGGCACGCCCTCTTCGCGCCCCGGCCGCCGAAAACCAGCATCACGCTGCCTCCATCGCAATCCGAACCGGCATCGGTCCCCCCGGCAGCGACCGCGTCGGCTGCCGTGCCGCCGGCGACGACTGAACCGAAGCCGCGGGTCCCCGCACAACCGGCCGCGATCCCCGAGACGTCCACGCCCGCCGACGCGTACCCCGCCGGGCGTCACCTCTTCGTCACCGTGAACGGCCAGTGGCTCGCGGATGCGGCGCGCGCGATGCTCTCCGAACTCAAACCCGCCGGCGTGCTGCTCACCGAGAACAATCTCGGCAGCCGCACGCAGACGTTCGCGCTCGTGAAGGAAATCAAGCACGCCGCCGGACTCGGCGACGGGCTGGGCGATTTCCCGCTGGTCGCCGTGCAACAGGAGGGCGGCCCCTACAACCTGCTCGGCGTGGCCGATGCGCCCAGCGCCGAGACGATCGCCGCGAGCGGCGACCCCGAACTCGCGCGGCGCCTCGGCCGCGAATACGCCGAGGCCTGTGTCGGACGGGGGATCGCGCTCGTGTTCGCGCCCGTGCTCGACGTGTTCGAGGTGGGGGCGATCCATCCCGGGCTCCAGCCGCGCACCTTCGGCACGGACTACTCGACCGTGACCAAGTTCGGTCTCGCGATGGCCGACGGCTTGCGGCAGGGCGGCGTCCTGCCCGTCGTGAAGCATTTCCCCGGTTACGGCGCGGCCACCTACGGCCCCGACGGCCTGCTCGTCGTGCTGAACAAGGACTACGGCGGGCTCTCGCGCGTGATGTATCCGTTCAACGAGGCCGTCGTGCACGGCGTGCCGGGCATGCTCGTCGGACACGTCGCCGTGCCCGCGCTCGATCTCGACAACCAGCGCCGATCGGCCGCGTTGTCGCCCGTGCTCGTGACCGATCTGCTGCGCACGCGCTGGAAGTTCGACGGCGTCATCATCGCAGACGATGTCGCGTTCAATTCGATGACGCGCGCGCTCGGCCCCGAGGCCGCCACCGTGCAGGCGCTGGCCGCGGGATGCGACGCCGTGCTCGTGCTCGATCCCGATCCGGATCGCGTGCGGCGCGTGGCGGTGGCTGTCGCGGCGGCCGTGGCGGACGGCACGCTGTCCACGGAGGCGCTCGAGAAGAGCGCCGCGCGCATTGCGCGATGGCAGGAAGCGATCGGAAACCTGCACCCGATCGAGTCCGCGCCGGCGGCCGAGACCGTCGCCGAAGCGCCGCCTGCATCTCCGGAAGCCGCGCCGATCGAGACGGTCCAGTCGCCCTCCGTGCAAACCGAACCCATCGTCGTGGCTGAATCCGCCGCCGAGACTCCGCCCGCGGCGACCGAGGCTCCTCTACTCGCGCCGGAGTCTGCGCCTACCGCGGAACCCGTGCCACCGCCCGTTGAGGACGTGGCAGCGACGGATGCAGCGATCGAAACCCTATCGACGCCGGAGCCGGTCGTGGAGTCGCCTCCCGCTGAGCCGACCGCTCTGCCGCCGTCCGAACCAGAGAAGATGGAAGTTGTCGCGGCTACACCGCCCGCTTCCGATCAGGCTGAGGAAAGTTCCGCGCCGACGGACGCACCCGCGCCCCAACCCGTGCAAGAGACCGCCGCGTCTCCTGCTCCGGAAGCGGCCACGGCCGAGTCGTCCCCGCCCCCATCCGATCCGGCTGCGGAACCGGTCGCCGTAGTCGAGGAAGCCTCGCCGCCGCCCGCGCCGGTCGAGCCGGAATCCGCCGCCGCGACGCCGCAGGAAGCGGAGCGGAGCAGCATCGTCCACACGGTGAA
>CAYUZD010000471.1:0-2413 GCA_964449475.1 uncultured Nitrospirales bacterium | reverse complement strand
TCGGTGCGCGTGAAGTGGTCGATGCGCTCGTTGATGACCGTGTTACCCATCGCCGCCGACCGGAGTACCTCGAAGCGCGCCTTCGATCGCGTTCCGAGGAACTGTTTCGTGCCTTCGATGAGCGCGGCCTTGCCCTCGATGCGCGGCATGCTTTCGACCATGCGGAACGTGATTTTGTCGTCCCAGAACGACGAGATCTTCTCGACGTCCATCGACTCCCAGGCCGCGCAAAACTCATTCACGAGCTTCGTGTTCGATTCTTCCTGGGCGGCGAGCGCGGGATCCGTCGCGGCCGCGGCGTGCGTCGATGCTGCGACGCCGGCGAGGGCGACGCCTGCGGCGCTCGCCGCGATGAAGTCCCTGCGATTGGTCAACTGTTGACGATTTTCCATTTCTGGCTCCTTGCGCGGTTGGTATACCCAGGTGACGTTCCAGCATGGCCCAATCCGTGCCGCGAAGCAAGCAATAATTCGCGAAATGCGACGCGGGAGTCTTGACGCCCTGCCGCGCCGGGTCTATCGTGAAGCCGCTGCATTCTAAGTGGGGAGTGTTGCCATGATCCGGATTGCGTTCATCGACAGCGAGAACACCGTCCGCGAGTTGTATGCGCATCTGCTCGAGGCGGCGGGATACCAGGTGTTGCAGGCGACGACGGCACAGTACGGGATGTGGCTGTGCCGGGAGAAGAGGCCGGATCTGATTGTAACGACGCGCGATCCCGTGGACGCGGAGCTGGAGGACGGCGGATACGTCGAGACGCTGCGGGAGATCGCGGGTGAGACGCCGGTGGTGGTCGTGTCGCACGACAGGTCCACGGGGTACGTGGACCTGGTCCGTGCGATCCAGCGCGCGCTCGACGGCGAGGGCGGCTTCGTCACGGCCGGGGCCGGGCGAAGCGGCGCAGGCGGAGCGAATTGGTCACGACCGTGATCGAACTGAGCGCCATGGCGACTTCGGCGACGAGCGGATGCAACAGGCCGAGCATCGCCAGCGGGACCGCGACGAGGTTGTAGCCGAACGCCCAAACCAGGTTCTGCTTGATTTTGAAGAAGGTCGCGTTCGACAGACCGATCGCGATGACGAGCGTGTTGAGATCGCCCTGAACGAGCACGACGTCCGCCGACTCGATCGCGACGTCGGTACCCGTGCCGATGGCGATGCCGATGTCCGCTTGGGCGAGCGCCGCGGCGTCGTTGATGCCGTCACCCACCATTGCGACGAATCCGAATTCGGACTGAATGTCCTTGATGGCGTCGGCCTTTTCGCCCGGCAACACATTGGCGAGCACGCGATCGATGCCGAGTTCACCGGCCACCTTGCGCGCAGTGCGTTCGTTGTCGCCCGTGATCATGAGGATCTTGAGACCGCGATCCTTGAGCTTCCGGATCGCTTCGGCGGCTTCGGGTTTGAGCGTGTCGGCGACGGCGATTGCGCCCAAGGCCTGGCCGTCCACCGCGACGAGAATCGCCGTGTAGCCCTGCTCCTCGTACTCGCGCAGCTTCGATTCGAGCGCACTCGTGTTGATGCCCTTCTCGCGCAGGAGCGATTCCTTGCCCACCAGGATGCGCCGTCCATCGACCAGCGCTGAGACGCCCTTGCCGGAGATGGCGCTGAAGTCCGCCGGTTCGTCCAGCGCGAGACCCTGGTCCTTGGCAGCGCTCACGACGGCCCGCGCGATGGGATGCTCGGAATGCCGCTCGACGGACGCGGCGGCCTTGAGTACGGCGGGGCCGGACGACGCCTCGGCCGCGAGCTCGACGACGGCGGGTTTGCCCTCGGTGAGCGTGCCCGTCTTGTCGAAGCAGACCGCCTTGAGGTCGCGCATCGATTGGATCGCCTCCCCGTGGCGGATGAGGATGCCCTGTGCGGCGCCAATTCCCGTGCCGACCATGAGCGCAGTGGGCGTGGCGAGCCCCATCGCGCACGGGCACGCGATTACGAGGACGGATACGGCTGAGAAAACGGCGAGCGAGAGGGGCGAGGCTTCGATCGGCACCCAAGGCAGGTAGGGTGCGGCGATTTCGGCAAGCGCGCCCATCGCGTCGGGCAACAGAAACCATGCGAGGAAGGTCGCGAGGGCGATCGCGAGGATGATCGGCACAAATATACCCGTGATGCGATCCGCGAGGGCCTGAATGGGTACCTTCGCGGCCTGCGCCTCCTGCACGATCTTGATGACTTGCGCGAGGAAGGAGTCCGCGCCGACCTTCGTTGCGCGGACCTTGAGCATGCCGTTGGCGTTGATCGTGCCGCCGATGACGGCGTCGCCGGGGGCCTTGTCCACAGGCAGCGGCTCGCCGGTCGCCATGCTCTCGTCCACGGCGCTCTGGCCGCTGAAGACCCGGCCGTCCACCGGCACCTTTTCGCCCGGGCGGATCACGATGAGGTCGCCCGGCTTGACCTGGTCGATGGG
>CAYUZD010000470.1:0-2423 GCA_964449475.1 uncultured Nitrospirales bacterium | reverse complement strand
ATACAACACGGTGCATGCGACCTCCACGATCCCGATGGCCATCAGGCTGCCCTCGGGGAATCCCTGATCGGCGAATCCCGTGACCGCGACCTCCGCCTGCGACAGCTTCATCGTCGCGCTCATCACGAGCAGGCCTGCCGGCAAAATCGTCATCACCCAGCCCACCCACTTCATCCATTTCGCGCCGCCCGGCGCACCCGCACTGGAATCCATCACAGACATCCTCCCAATCTTGTTTTGGTTGACCTTCAATTGTGTTCTAGCGCTCGGCCGCCTTCTTCATGTCGGCGAGGCCCTTCTCGAAGTCGGCGCCGATCATCGTGTCGAAGTTCATCAGCATCGACATCGCCTTGCCCATGAACCCGTTGTTGCCGTTCATGGTCCACGTCACCAGCGTGCCGCCGTCCAGCGGCGTGAACGCGAAGTCCGTCGTGTTGGTCGACGCGAAGGGCTTGATGAATTCGAGCTTGATGCGGATCAGCCGGCCCGGCTGGCTCTCGGTGATCGTCATCTGCCCTTCGCCCACCTGCTTGTTGCCGAGCCAGTGGTAGTGCGCGTTGACCCCCGCGTCCGGCCCGGAGAACGTCCGCTTCAGGCTCGGGTCGCGGTGTTCCCACGGCGACCACTTCGTCCACTCGTGGAAGTCGTTCACGAGCGCGTGCACGGTCGCCGGCGGCGCGTTCACCGTGCCCTTGCGCTCCACCGTAAATTTCGACGGCTGCATCACAATCACAACCAGCAACACGACGACGATCGCGGCAACGATTCCCAGAATCCACATCAACATGTTCGGCCTCCCTCCGGAGAGGACGCGCGGCGCGTCCTGTTTCTTGCCTGAAACCGGGTTCAGGCGTTCGCGCCTCCAAGATACGCCTCGAGTTGGTCGAATGTCGCGGCAAATCCCGCCTGGACGTTGCGCTGCACATTGACGAACGTCGCGCGTTCTTCGTCCGTCGCGTTGAGCGGCGTCGACCGCAGCACGAGCGTGGTCCGGCCGCCCTCTTCTGTCAGGTTTACGTGACTCAGGATTTCTAGCGGCCAGTGCGTAAAGTCCCCGCCGAACGGCGCGCGGATCACGTTTCCCGCGGGGTCGGCGAATGAGCTGACATACACCAGCATCCGCGGCGGGGCGACTTCGCGGTAGACGAACTTGCCCCACATCTCCTGGCCGCCGGCGGACGTCATGCTGTAGAGGAACGTTCCGCCGGGGTGCACGTCGAGTTTCGCGACGCCGAGCGCGAACCCTTTCGGGCCCCACCACTGCGCGAGACGCTCGGCCTCGGTCCACGCCTTCCACACCAGCTCGCGCGGAGCGTTGACTCGGCGCGTGATCTCGAGGATCGGCCCGGCCATGAACGCGGCGTGCTCGTCGAGGCGTTCCAGCGTCTGTTTACCGCCCTCGAGCGCGCCGAATTCCTCGATCACGCGGTCGCGCTCCTCCTTCGTGGGGAATGCGGCGCGCAGAGTCACCTTCGTTTTCGTGCCGTGCGGCTCGAAGGTGATGGTCGAGTGAAAGTGCGTGTCGTCGAAGTCGGCCTCGCCGCTGTGGTCGTACACCATGCGCTCGGGCTTCCGGATTTCGCGGTAGACGATGAGGTTCGGGTAATCGACTCCGTCCGGCCCGTGCATCGTGTATCGCCATTGCCCGCCCACGCGGAAATCCATCTCGTGCGTCGTCGTCGTGAATCCGCGCGGGCCCCACCACACCGCCAGCCGCGCCGGATCCGTCCACGCCTCCCACAACAGTTCGCGCGGGGCGTTGATCAGCCGCGTGGTCACGATCTCGCGGTCAGACGTGTTGCGTTCGGTGGGGGATAGCATCAGCAATCTCCTGGAATCCGGACTTGCCTTACGCGTCGTACGCGCGCTGGAGCGTCGGGATGTCGATTTTCCTCATCTTCAGCATGGCTTGCGTGACGCGCTGCGCCTTGGCGGGATCGGGATCGCCCAGCATGTCGATCAGGATCGTGGGCACGACCTGCCACGACAGGCCGAACTTGTCCTTGAGCCAACCGCACATGCTCTCCGCGCCGCCCTCGCAGAGGTTCGTCCAGTAGTGATCGACGTCCGCCTGCGAGTCGCAGCGGATCGAGAACGACACCGCCTCGGTGAACTTGAAGTGGGGGCCGCCGTTCAACGCCGCGAAGTGCTGACCGTCGAGTTCGAATTCGATTGTCATCACCGTGCCCTCGGGCAGCGGGCCGCTCTTGCCGCAGCGCGTGACTTTTCCCAGCTTCGAGTTCTTGAAGATGGAGATGTAGAAGTTCGCAGCCTCTTCGGCCTCTCGGTCGAACCACAGGAAGGGGGTAATTCGTTTCGGGGTCATCGCGGTTGCTCCTAAGTCAGTTTTTCTTCTGTTCTTGCTGCAGGTCGTGCAGGTATTCGTCCAGCCGATCCAGGCGGTCCTCCCAGAACTGCCGGTA
>CAYUZD010000469.1:0-2466 GCA_964449475.1 uncultured Nitrospirales bacterium | reverse complement strand
GGGCGGCATGGAAGAAGAACTGATCCAGCACCGGCTCGACAAACTCGCGCGCATCCGCGCACGCGGCGATAACCCGTACAAGTACGCGTTCACGCGGTCGTGCTGCATCGCCGAGGCGCGCGAGATGTTCGAGACGCGCGAGCAAGACACGGCCGCCGGGCCGCTCACTGTTTCGCTGGCCGGGCGCATGGTCGCGATGCGCACGCAGGGCAAGGTGTTGTTCGCCGATCTCCGCGACGGCAGCGGCAAGATCCAGTTGTTCATCAAGAAGGACACCGTGGGCGAGGAAGCGTATGATGCGCTCAAGGATCTCGACCTCGGCGACTTCATCGGTGCGCACGGCAATGTCCAGCGCACGAAGATGGGCGAAATCACGCTGTTCGTCGATCGGTACGAGCTCTTAACCAAGTCCCTGCGCGCGCTGCCTGAGAAGTACCACGGACTGACCGACCTCGAAACGCGTTACCGCCAGCGCTACCTCGACCTTGTCGCGAATCCCGAGGTCATCGACGTGTTCACGCGCCGCATCATGATGATCGAAATCATCCGGCAGTTCCTGATAGGCCGGGGATTTATGGAAGTCGAAACACCAATCCTCCATCCGATCGCGGGCGGCGCTACCGCACGCCCGTTCGTCACACACCACAATACGTACCACCGAGACCTCTTCCTCCGCATCGCGCCGGAACTGTATTTGAAGCGGCTCGTCGTCGGCGGGTTCGAAAAAGTCTTCGAAGTGAACCGTAATTTCCGGAACGAAGGCGTCGACAAGACGCACAACCCCGAGTTCACGATGCTCGAACTCTACGAGGCTTACCAGGATTATCTCGGACTCATGGAAGAGACCGAGGAACTGTTCTGCGCGGCCATCGAGGGTGTGTGCGGCAGCTTCCAATTCTCCTATCAGGGTCAGGCGATCGACGCCCAGCGCCCCTGGAAACGCCTATCGCTGTTCGGTTCGATTCGCGAGATTGCCGGCATCGATCTGGAACAATCGCGCGATCGCGACGCCGCCGCGGCGCTCGCCAGGAGCATCGGCGTCGAGATCAAGCCGGAGATGGGCTACGGCCGCATCGTGGACGAAGTGATGTCGCTCCGCGTGAAGCCGAAACTCGTCCAGCCGACGTTCCTCTACGACTACCCGATCGAGATCTCGCCGCTCGCGAAGAAGAAGCGCGACAATCCCGCGCTCACCGAACGCTACCAGGTGTTCATCGGCGGCATGGAACTCTGCAATGCGTTCAGCGAACTCAACGACCCCATCGACCAGCGCGAACGGTTCGAACAGCAACTCGCGCTGCGCGAGAAGGGCGACCAGGAAGCGCAGATGCTCGACGAGGACTACCTGACCGCGCTCGAGATCGGTATGCCGCCAACGGCGGGGCTCGGCATCGGAATCGACAGGCTCGCGATGCTCCTCACTGACTCCCCCTCGATCCGCGATGTGATACTCTTTCCCCAGTTGCGGCCGGTCCAGCAGCCGTAGGGGGAACACATGTGGTTTGAGGCGTTCGTCGCGCTTCGCTACCTCCGGGGCAAGCGCAAGAACCGGTTCATCAGCCTCATCACGCTCATCTCCGTCGCCGGCGTCGCGGTCGGCGTCATCGCGCTCATTGTCGTCCTCTCGGTCATGACCGGGTTCAACATCGCCCTGCGCGACACCATCATCGGCAACCGCGCGCACGTGAACATTCTCAAGGGCCGCGGCCTCATGTTCGAGGAAGACTACCGCGACGTGATGAAGGAGATTCAACAGGTCGCTCCGGAAATCCTCGCCTCCGGGCCGTTCATCCAGGTGCAGGCGCTGCTCAAGGCACAGACCGGCGTGAGCGCCGGGCGCGCGCAGAGCGGCGCCATGGTCCTCGGGGTCGATCCGGAACTCGAGTCGAACGTGACGCAGATCTCCGAAAACCTGACCGGCGCTGGAGGCCGGACATACGGCGCAGGAAGCCTGCCCGGGAAAAAGGAGATCGTGCTCGGCTACGTCCTCGCGAATTCGCTCGGCGTGGGTATCGGCGACAAGGTGTCCGTCGTCACCGCGAGATCGAAGCCCGGCGTGTACGGCATGAGCCGAATTCAGGACATGGTTGTCACCGTCAGCGGCATCTCGCAGGCCAAGATGTCCGATTTCGATTCGCTGTTCGCCTGGGTCGATATCCCGACCGCGCAGTTACTCTCCGGCGTCGAGGGCGTCGAGGGTATCCACGTCCGGCTCGCCGATCCGTTCCAGGCCGAGTCCGTCGCGCGCAGCATCGAGCACCATCTGGGCTACCGGTCCATCACGTGGTTCGAGAACCAGTTGGCGTTCTTCGGCGCGTTGCGGCAGGAGAAGCTTGCGATGTTCATGATCCTCGTGTTCATCGTACTGGTCGCCGCGTTTAACATCTCCAGCACGCTGATGATGATGGTGATGGAGAAGCAGCGCGACATCGGCATCCTGCGCACCGTCGGCGTCAGCGCGATGTC
>CAYUZD010000468.1:0-2468 GCA_964449475.1 uncultured Nitrospirales bacterium | reverse complement strand
GCGACGACGTGATCAAGAAGTTCCAGAAGGAACTCGCCGCGATGGGCTACAAGTTCCAGTTCGTCACGCTCGCCGGCTTCCACGCCCTCAACCTCGGCATGTTCAACCTCGCCCGCCAGTACCGCGACAAGGGCATGGCGGCGTACTCGGAATTCCAGGAAGAAGAGTTCAAGTACGAGAAGTCCGAGGGCTACATGGCCACCAGCCACCAGAGCTTCGTCGGCGCGGGCTACTTCGACCGCGTCATCAACGCCGTCACCATCGGCGGCTCCGACCTCGCGGCCCTGAAAGGCTCGACCGAGGAAGCACAGTTCAACTAAACTACCGTCGCTCGCTCGTCGGCAGTTTCGGTTCCCGGCGCCACGCGGCGCCGGGAACTTCTTTTTCCGCGATACTTGTTGCGAAAGATTCACTAGGACACCGTGCGGCCCCTTCGATATTCCATCAACGTCACCTTGGACGGCTGCGTCGATCATCGTGCGGGTTCGACGGACGAAGAATTGCATCGTTACTGGACCGAGAGCGTCGCTCGGGCAGACGCCCTTCTCTTTGGGCGCGTGACCTACCAAATGATGGAGGCCGCGTTTCGACCAGCGTGGACAGGCGAGATGCCGGATTGGATGGAACCCTTCCGCCGGACGATTGACGCAGCAAAGAAATACGTCGTGTCCCGCACCCTGGACCGGGTCGATTGGAACGCGGAGCTGATACGCGGGGATGGGGATCTGGGGAAGGCCGTTCAACAGCTCAAGCAGGAGCCTGGCAGGGGACTATTCGTCGGAGGCGTGAAGCTCCCGCAGGCGTTGGCGGAGTTGGGGTTGATCGATGAGTACGAATTCATCGTGCACCCCAGGTTAGCGGGCCATGGGCCGACGTTGTTCGCGGGCCTATCGAAGTATCTCGACCTGAAGCTCGTGAACCGACTGGAATTCGGCTCAGGTGCGGTGGCGTTGCGATACGAGCCGAGAAGGTAACGATCGGGACGCGAGCGGTCCTACTTTTTCGGAAGTTTAATCTCGACGCGCCGATTCTTCTGTCGCCCTTCGGGAGTGTCATTCGTCGCCGCGGGCACGGTGTGGCCAAATCCTTTCGTGGTAATCCGCGTGGCCGGGACCTCCGCATTGTCGATCAGCCAGGACTTCACGGAGTTCGCTCGGTTCTCTGACAACGTCTGGTTCGCCTGCGGCCGCCCCACGCTGTCGGTATGCCCCTCGATCAGGATCGGCAGATCCGGATGCGACTTCAGCAAGTCGCCGACCTGTTGGAGCGCGCTGGTCGCCGCGGGCTTGAGTTCATATTTGCCGGTGTCGAATAGGATCTCGGCCCCAAGCAGGACCTGAATCTCTTCCTCGGTTTCACGCACTTCGACGGCGCTTTCCGCCGGTGCCGTGGTCACCACGACGTTGTCAATGGCCGGCCCGAATCCGGTCTGCCCTGACGCCAACAGGCTGCGGAACTCCAGCGTCGTGGACGCCTCGTTTGCCATGAACGTAAACGACTTCGGAAGCCACCCCATGTTCCGGGCGGATTTCCCGGTGATATCGAAGACGAACTCCATCGTCTGGCCGGCTGCCGACACGCGCATCGGTTTTTGCGCAGGGGGCCTGGCGGGGTTGCCGGCCATATCGAAGGTCACGAGGTAGCGCTGCCCCGGCTGCGTCGGAAACGTCTGCGCAATCCCGCCCTGAACGTATGGAGGCGTAGTGGCGCTGCGCGCGCTTCCGTCAAGGTCCAGTGAGTGTTTCCCGTTCGACGGCAGGTAATAGCCGTCTCCGACCAAGTCGATACCCTCCCCGGTAACGATCCAACCCTCGATCGTGCTCTCGCCGCCCGCGACGTTCAGGAACGCGCTGACCGCCGGCCCATCTTCGAAGTCCCCATTCACGATCAGCGATTCAGGCGTCTGGGCGGCGCTGGACACGAGCGCTGCGATGACGATCCCCAACATGTGCTGTCTCCTCGTCGTCATGAGAGGATATCAATTGTCGGGAAAAATTCGCCAAAGTTGCTCTAAGCTTCGGAAGCGTCGCGTTGCGACGCGAGCGGAGATTCCCGGCAAGCGCGTCAGGTACACTATGCCGCTCGCGCACGAAGAAGGAGACTCGCATGCCCGCATTCACGCCGCCACGCCGCACGCTCATGGGCCCCGGCCCGTCGGACGTCAACCCGCGCATCCTCCAGGCGCTCGCACAGCCGACCATCGGCCACCTCGACCCCGAGTTCATCCGCCTGATGGACGAGGTCAAGGTCCTGCTCCAGTACGCGTTCAAAACGAAGAACGCGATGACCTTCCCCGTCTCCGCTCCCGGCAGCGCAGGCATGGAATGCGCCCTCGTCAACCTCGTCGAGCCCGGCGACAAAGTCATCGTCGCCATCAACGGCGTCTTCGGCGGCCGCATGAAGGACATCGTCGGGCGCATCGGCGGCAAGGCCGTCACGGTCGAGGACACGTGGGGCGCGCCGGTCGA
>CAYUZD010000467.1:0-2471 GCA_964449475.1 uncultured Nitrospirales bacterium | reverse complement strand
CATACGTGCACCACCAGTATTCCTCGAGCGTCTCGCCCTTCCACGCGAACACCGGGTGCCCCGCCTTGGCGATCGCCGCCGCCGCGTGGTCCTGCGTGGAGAAAATGTTGCACGAGGCCCAGCGCACGTCCGCGCCGAGCGCGGCGAGCGACTCGATGAGCACCGCGGTCTGGATGGTCATGTGCAGCGAACCCATCACGCGCAGGCCCTTCAGCGGCTGGCTCTTCGAATACTTCCTGCGCGTCGCCATCAGGCCAGGCATTTCCTTCTCGGCAATGCGGATTTCCTTCCGGCCCCAGTCCGCCAGCTTCATGTCGGCGACCTTGTAGAAAAGTCTGCGTTCAGCCGGTTTCATCTTGCGCACTACTGCCATGATTCGAGTCGCTCCCGTAAAATGAATTTCATTTCAGTTTCTTCACCTATATCTATATCTTCATCTTCATCCTCATCCCAAACCTCATCCGAATCAGATGAAGATAACGATGAGGATGAAGATGAGGAACTGGATGATCGTCACTCCCGCGCGCCGTGTTTGTACAACAGCCGCGCCATCGCTTCGTGGCCATAGTACAGCGCTTCGCCCAGCGGGGTCTTGTCGAACATGTCGTCCGTCGCGTTCACTTCCGCGCCGCGCACGATCAGCAGCCGCGCAAGGTCGCGCCGGCCCTTGCTCGTCGCGGCGTGCAGCGGCGTGAACCCGAACGACCCGCCCTTCCGGTTGATCGCCTCGGGCGCGGCCGCGATCAGTTTCGACAACCGCTCGCTCCAGCCGAGTTCCGCGGCACAGATCGCGTCCACTTCCGCGCCCTGCGACACCAAATACTCCGCAATCGCGTGCTGGCCGTCCTCCGCCGCCATGTGCAGCGGCGTCGCGCCGAACGGCAGCCGCGCCTCGACCAGCTCCGGATGGTCACGCAGCAGTTCCTGCACCTGCCCGAGCAGTCCAAGGCTCGCCGCCGCGAACACATCCAGTTGCGCGCCCCGCCGCAACAAATCGCGCACAATGGCCCCTGCGCGCCGCTGCGCTGCGAGGTGCAGCGCCGTTTTGCCGTTCCGCGAACGCGCGTGCACGTCGGCGCCGGCGTCGAGCAGCACGCGCACGGTCTCCTCGCGGCCCAGTTCCGCAGCCAGATGCAGCGGCGTGCAGCCGAACCGGTCGCGCGCGTCCGGGTTCGCGCCCTGCGCCAGCAGGCGCTCCACGAGCGCGCGATGCCCGCCGGACGCAGCCCAATGCAGCGGCTGTCGCCGCCACGAACCGGCCGTGGCAGCAAGATCGGGCGTTTCACTCAGGAAGCGGTCCACCCGCGGCGCCATGCCGAGCGCGGCGGCGACGTGCACGTCGATGTCCGCGCCGCGCGCGAGCAGCAGGTGCACGACGTTCATGTTGCCGGAGTGGTGCGCCGCGTGCGCCGCATACAGCGGAATGCTCAGGCCGTCCTCGTTGCGCGCATGGACCAGGTCCGGTCGCGTGCGCAGGAGTTGGTCGACCTTGTTCACGAACCCGTGGCGCGCCGCGGAGAACAGTTGCGACTCGAGCGGCAGATCGTGACGCGCAGCGGACTCGTCGAGCGGATCAAGGTCGCGCAACTGCTGCTTCAGCCGTTGCCGCGCGGCCCACAGCCGCTTCTTGACCGTGGTCACCGGCACGCCCGCGGCGTCCGCGATGTCGTTCTGCGATTTGCCCTCGAAGTAATACTGCCGAACCATCTCCTGGTCGCGATCAGACAGAAACTCGAGCGCGCCCTGCATCGTCGCCGCCACGTCGCCGGAGTCGATGTCGTCGGCGGCCTCAGGCGCGGTCGCCGGCGCGTCATACGCCGCATCGAGCGACGTGAGCGGCAGTTTCTTGACCCGGGTGAGCCGATCCACCCGCTTAATCACGATGCGACGGAACCACCCCGGGAACGCCGCTGGCTCGCGTAGCTTGTCCAGGTTCAGGAACGCCTCGGCAAACGCCTCCTGTACGGCGTCCTCGGCGAGTTGGCGGTCCCGGAGCACGCGAAAGGCCCAGCCGTGCGCGTTATCTCTAAACCGCGCAACGACTTGCGCGAACGCCTCGCGGTCTCCCGCCTGCGCCGCTATGACCAGTTCGTGAAGTTCCAAGGCCGAATTCCCGCTTTTTTCAGGTCAAGTCCCAGGGTGTGCCAAACCGGTTACCCTGAAATCATAGCATTTGGCCGTCGAATCGACCCGAATTACGCCAGTTTCGACTTAAGGTACTGCCCGGTGTAGCTCGAGCTTTTCTTTGCGATCTGGCGCGGGGTGCCCTGGGCCACGATTCGACCGCCGCGGTCACCGCCCTCGGGACCGAGGTCGATAATCCAGTCGGCCGTCTTCACCACGTCGAGGTTGTGCTCGATGACGACCACCGTGTTGCCATGGTCCACGAGCCGGTGCAGCACCTTGAGCAGCTTGTCCACGTCCACCGCATGCAGGCCCGTCGTCGGCTCGTCGAGGATGTACAGCGTTTT
>CAYUZD010000466.1:0-2471 GCA_964449475.1 uncultured Nitrospirales bacterium | reverse complement strand
GGCGATCGAGCGCGGTGTTTCGGTGGCCCTGGCCGGGCGCGAGCGCGAGCACGTCATTCGTGGTCTGCGACTGGAGCCAGGTTGCCGCGTCCTTGCCGGTGAACCGGACGAAGGTGTGGTCGTCGCGCAGCCAGAGGCCGAGCGATGTGCGCACGGCGCGGACTTGGCTCTCGATTTCGGCTTCCACGGTCATTCGCCCCATGATCGCACGCTGGCGGAACGGGCCTCAATGCTCGGGCGGTTGCCTGTATACTCGCGCGGGGTACAGGGAGGGTAACGCTTTCATGCGCGAGGTCATTCCGTTTCGTGAACGCAAGGCGGACTGGGTGCTATGGGGGTTCTTTTTCGTGAACCTGACGTTCATCTCGTATCAGGTGGACACGGAGCAATTGGTGATCAAAGACGTGAACAATTTCGAGTACCCGCCGTGGCCGCCGGCGGCCGTCATCGACCTGATTCACTGGTGGGGCCGGAACTTCGATCCGGCGCTGATGGCGCGGCCGGTCTGGTGGCAGATGACAATCTGGATCGACCAGATTTTCTTCGGGCCGTTTTATGCTGCGGCGCTGTACGCGTTCTGGCGCGGGCGCGAATGGATCCGAAACTGGTGCCTGCTGTGGGCGGCGACGATGATGACGAATGTGACCATCATCATGGGCGAGGAGACCTGGGGCCCACACGCGTCGGATTCGTGGGGGGTCGTCGCGTTCGCGAATGCGTCGTGGTTCCTGTTCCCCGTGTTCGTCATCATCCGGATGTGGCGCGAACACCCGTTCACGCGGGAATCACCCAAGAATTAGCGCGCGCCATTTGTCATTCTGAGCGCAAGCGAAGAATCTCGTCGTCCGCCGACTAAGGATCGTGCAAGAAAAATGGAGAACTAAGCATGAGTTCCTTCTCCACACGATACGGCCCATGGGCGATCGTCGCCGGTGCCTCCGAGGGATTGGGCGAAGCGTTCGCGCGGGTGATCGCGGCGCGCGGTGTGAATGTCGCGCTGGTGGCGCGGCGGGAGGACAAAGTTCGCGCACTGGCGGACGACATCGCGCGGACTGCGGGCGTTGAGGTCCGCGTCGTTGTCGCGGATTTATCGGAACCAACTGGATTGCAAAAAGTCATCCATGAAACGAACGCGTTGGACGTAGGGCTGCTGGTGTACAACGCCGCTCAGTCGTTCATCGGGCCCTTCTGGGAGACGAGCGTCGAGGACCACCTCAGGGAAATCGATGTGAACGTGCGCGGGCCCATGGTCCTCGCCCACGCGATCGGTGCACGGCTGCGGGCGCGCGGACGCGGCGGAATCGTGTTGTTGTCGTCGATCGCGGGATTCCAGGGGTCGCCGCTGATCAGCAATTACGCCGCGACGAAGGCGTACAACCTCGTGCTCGGCGAGGGTCTGTGGGACGAGTTGCGCGCGGACGGCGTCGACGCGCTGGTCTGCTGCGCAGGTGCGACACGCACGCCGAACTACGAGCGGTCGAACCCGGCGGAGGGCGGGTCGGCGCTGGTGCCAGTGCAGACGCCGGAGGCCGTCGCGGAGGAGGCACTGGCGTATCTAGGGCGCGGGCCGCTGCTGATTCCGGGGCCTGCCAACCGGTTCGCGAGCTTCTTCATGCGCCGCGTATTGGGCCGGCGCGCAGCGGTGAGGATCATGGGGCAGAACATGCGGAAGATGTATGGAAGCAGCGGTCGAAGATGAGAAAATTTGCGTTGGGCGTTGCAACTACAAGAGCAATTCGCGCATAGGATTCGCGGGAGGGGAAGCGAGTCGTACTGCATCCTGGAATGCGGTCATTCGAAGCATTGGCGTGAACAAAATGATTGCAGTTTTATTATCATGTGGAATAACTAGTGATGTAGGGATCATTAAATAGAAGAGACGTTTCAGGCCTGTAACGTGTCGAACTTCTTTGATGTTGTTCCAATGTATCGTTTTGTATGTACCCCAGACGGTTTGGCCACGGAATCCTTTGTGATCAAATTGATATGTATAGATGCGGCTGATTACCAAGGCCGTTAGCATTGCCGGAATAAGGCCGATGATTGAGAGAAAGAAGCCTTCTGAAACGGAAACAGGACTTGGTCCCGTTACGAAGAGATAGACGAGGACTCCTATATGCACAACAGCCAGCGGAACGAAGAACCATCCCAAAGGTAGTCTTACCGTGGCAGTTGGTTCTGCGTGATCGGTATGACTCGACAATCCGCTATCCTCGCGATTCAGCGACCCGCAAAGCCCGTACAGATAACTAGACGCTGAACGACTCGCCGCAGCCGCAGGTGCTGGAAGCGTTGGGGTTGGTGAAGACGAAGCCCTTGCCTTTGAGGCCTTCCTTGTAGTCGAGAATGATGCCCTTGAGGTAGATGGTGGACTTGCGGTCCATGTAAAACCGGACGCCGTCCTGTTCGACGATGTTGTCGCCGTCGCGTTCCTTGTCGAAGTCGAGGACGTAGGACAGGCCGGAGCAGCC
>CAYUZD010000465.1:0-2479 GCA_964449475.1 uncultured Nitrospirales bacterium | reverse complement strand
TCGCCGAGGCCCCGTCGGCGTCCGCGCTCGACGCTGTGCTTGCGGAATCCGATTCGCTGATCGCGTCGCGCGAATACGCCGCGGCCTACGCGCAACTCGCAGAGGCCGTCGAGTCGCACCCCGGGGATCCGCTCGCCGCGCAGGCCTGCCAGCGCATGGCCGACCTCGCCTTTGAGGAACTCCAGTCGTATCCCGACGCGTTCGCCGGGTACGACGCTCTCCGTCACCGGTACGCGCAGCAGTTCCGCGCCGTCCCCGCGAACTTCACGCGCCTCAACCTGCTCGACGAACAACGCGCGCTCGATAACCAGTATGCCGGCCTGCGCCGCCTCGACACCGCGAGCCGCGGGGAGGACTTCGCCGCGCTCGAAGACATCGCCATGCGCAATCCCGCGTCCTACCTCGCCTCGGCCGCGTCCGTCGAAATGGCGGCCATTGCCGCGTCGGACGGCGGCTTCGATGCAACGGCGCAACCCGTGCGCGCACTGCGCGCCGCGATACAGCGCAGCAAGAGCGGTGTAACCCGATCGCAGTTGCGGCTCGAGATCGCCCACGTCCTCGCGGCCTCGCCGGACGACCACGAACGCGCACGGGAAATCTACGAAGACCTCGCGAACGGCCCCATCACGACGCTCGCCGACGCCGCGCGCAAGTCGCTGGCGAATCTCGACGCGGACCCGGCGCAATCGCCCCAACTTTGAGGCACTTTCGCGCGGATTGGTACCATAGCCGCAGTCAATTCCACCCACCCCAGGAGCCCGAATGAGCGCCACCGCGCTGGAACGGCACCTTCTCGCCGAGAAGGTACTCACCGACGAAAAACTCGCCTACGCGAAGTCCGAGGCGGCCCGCAGCGGCGCCTCGCTCGTGGACGTGATCGCCGGCGGGCTCGCCGCGCCCGAGGCCGTCTACCGCGCGCTCGCCGGCTTCTGCGAGATGCGCTTCGTCCAGCCGGCCAAGGTCGCCGTCGATCCCGCCGTCGCGCGCGAGGTCCCCGCGCGGTTCGCCACGCACTACGGGTTCGTCCCGCTCGAACTGCGCAACGGCACTGTCGTCATCGCCATCAGCGACCCGCTCAATCCGCACCTCCTCGACGACATCCGCCTCATGCTCAAGCGCCGCGTCGAGGCCGTCGTCGCGACCCCCGGGGACATCGAGAAGAAGAGCAAGGAAATCTACGGACTCGGCGCGGACACCGTCGAGCGCATCCTCAGTGGCAGCGCTGGCGCCTCCGCGGACGTTGCGTTCGAATCGATTTCGCTCTCCGAAGACCTCGGCGACGACACTATCGACGCCTCAATCATCAAATTTGTCAACGAGCTGTTCAGCGAAGCCATCCAGACTGGCGCGACCGACATCCACATCGAGCCGTTCGAGGACGAACTCCGCGTCCGCTACCGCATCGACGGCGTGCTGCACGCCGTGCCGGTTCCGCCGACGGTGCGCGGGTTCCATTCCGCGATCGTTTCGCGCGCCAAGGTGATGGCCAATCTCAACATCGCCGAGAAACGCCTGCCGCAGGACGGCAAGATCCAGGCCAGCATCGGCGACGCGAAGTACGACCTGCGCATCTCCGTGCTCCCGACGCCCTACGGCGAGACGCTCAACATCCGCATCCTGACGCGCTCGTCCATCTTCATGTCGCTCGAGGATCTCGGTTTCCTGCCGCACGACCTCACGCTCATCAACAAGTTCATCGAGCGCCCGCACGGCATCATCCTCGTCACCGGCCCCACCGGCAGCGGCAAAACCACCACGCTGTACGCCGCGCTCAGCAAACTCAACCGGAATGACCAGAAGATCATCACGATTGAGGACCCGATCGAATACCAGCTCAAGGGCATCAGCCAGATGCAGGTCCAGCCCAAGATCGGCTTCGACTTCGCCACCGGTCTGCGCTCGATGCTCCGCCACGACCCCGACATCATGATGGTCGGTGAAATTCGCGACTACGAGACCGCCGAAATGTCGATCCGCTCGAGCCTCACCGGCCACCTCGTCTTCAGCACGCTGCACACCAACGACGCCGCCGGCACCGTCACGCGTCTCGTCGACATGGGCGTCGAACCGTTCCTCATCGCCAGCACCATGATCGCGTCGATGGCCCAGCGCCTCGTGCGCAAGGTCTGCGAACAGTGCGGGGAGACCATCCAACCCACAGCCGACATGCTCGCCGAGCTTCGCGTCAGCAAGGAGGAGATCGCCGCCGCCACGTTCCGGCGCGGGCGCGGCTGCGATGCCTGCCGCCACACCGGCTACAAGGGCCGCGTCGCCATCTGCGAGATCCTCCCGTTCACGCAGCCCATCAAGGAACTCACCGTCAAGTCCGCGCCGTCCAGCGTCATCAAGCAGAAGGGCCGCGAGCTCGGGATGTTGACGCTGCGCGACGCCGGCTGGACGCGCGTGAAGTCCGGCGACACTACGATCGAGGAAGTGCTGCGCGTCACGGCCGACACCGACCTCGTGATCGAGTAGCCGC
>CAYUZD010000464.1:0-2497 GCA_964449475.1 uncultured Nitrospirales bacterium | reverse complement strand
TACTATCACGATGTCCCTCCGGGACTAACTTCGGTTTACGCGAGGGAACGAACGCAATAATTCCCCAAAATTCGGTTCTGCCGGGCTGCGGATCGGACACCATTACTGCTTGTCCCTGCCAAAGAACCTGGGATGCGGGCCGGGCACTCTCCAAGAGCAGTTGTGGCGTGCTCAATTCCGAGTCCGTCACCCACACGTTCGTCGGGCTAGTCCCATTAATGTCTTGAGCAACGAACAGAATCCGTCCGTTGCCCAGCATCTGTTCGCCACCAACTATGTCGAAAGGCACGACTGATTCGAGGACTACACCCCGATCATGCGCCGACGATGAACTACATCCGATCTGGCCCACTGCGGCCAGCAGCACAACGAGCGATCTGAACACGGCCTTTTTCATTATGCTCTCTCCGTTCACGTATAAGCGTATCAGTATTTTATACGATACTACGCCGATGCGCCTAATTCTGCAAGAGGTATCTGGCCGCGGCCGAAGGCGGTAGACCACCAAACTCCGGGAGGATCCTTCGGGGGCAAACACTGGCGAATTTCGGCGATTGCGTGGTACAAACCGTTTGGACCGTCTGCCGGGGACGTCGCACTTGGGGTGTGCGCGGGGGCCCGGCGGGCGGCGGCCGCTGCATGGGGCACCTTGGGGAAGGGATTCCAATGGCGCGAATTCTGTTGTTGGACGACGACCGCGATCTGCGGGACGTGGTGCGGATGATTCTCGAGGAGGCCGGCCACGAAGTGAAGGATGCGCCGGACGGCCAGTCGGGCGTGCAGATGTACCGGGCGGACCCGTCCGATATCGTGATCACGGACATCCGCATGCCGGAGAAAACGGGCAACGAGGCCATCCTCGAACTGCGCTCGGAATTCCCCGAAGTCAAGATCATCGCGATGTCCGGTGGCGGCTCCGTCGGCACGGACATATACATGCGCGTCGCCAAGAAGCTCGGCGCGGACGAGGCCATCTCGAAACCCTTCGCGCCCGACGAGCTCCTTTCGGCGGTCCGCGCCCTCTCGAACTAGTCGCGCACTCCCCCGCTCCAACTCTGTGTTCCGTGTGGCAGGTTCAGCGGGGTGTGCTTGAATCTGCCTCCCCGCTAACCCAGCAGATCCACTCCAATTTGCTATACTCCTGCCATCCAATCCCCAGGCATCAGGAGCGGCCAGTGGCGCAACCACAAGCGGAAATCGTGACCTATCGCGAGGACGGTCCCATCACGATCGGGACAGTCGCCAACTCGACCATGCTGGACGGGTCCGTCGTGATCCAGTTCGGCGAACAGGTCATCCGGCGATTCAAGGGCCAGACCGGCGTACACCTCCTTCTGGACTTCGCCAGCGTCGAGTATCTCTCGAGCGCGGCGCTGACCGAACTCATCAAGATCAACGACGCCGTCGTTGCCGGCGGCGGCGCGATGCGCATCTGCGGACTGACGCCGCCCATCCAGAAAGTCTTCGAGATCACGCGGTTCGACAAGTCCTTTGACATCCACGCCGGCGAGACCGCGGCGCACGCGGTCACCCGGTTCAAGCGCGCGATTCAGATCGGCCAGGAGCAGGAAGCCTGGGACAAGAAGACCGGGCGCTAATCCCGCCCGCCGGGCGATTCCTGCCCGCCGCCCGGGGCTGTGTTATCCTCTCGCTTCCCCACGCCTCCCCTGTGGCGGCGGCGTTTTCGAGTTCGATTTCGAGGAGCTGGCATGACTGAGTTTAAGGGCAGGGTGGCCGTAGTGACGGGCGGCGCGAGCGGCATCGGCCGCGCGATGGCGGAGCGGTTCGCCGAGGAAGGCATGCGCATCGTCATTGCCGACGTCGAAGAAGCCGTGCTCAAGCGCGCCGAGGCGGAAATGCGGGCCGATGGCGCGGAAGTGACGGCCCTGCGCTGCGACGTGTCGAAGGCGCACGACGTGAAACAGCTCGCCGAGTTTACCATCCAGACTTACGACAGCGTGCATATTCTGTGTAATAACGCCGGGGTCGGCATTACGGGGCCGACCTGGGCGATTTCGCTCGAGGACTGGGAATGGGTGCTGGGTGTCAACCTCTGGGGTGTCATTCATGGCGTGCACTACTTCGTGCCGCTCATGCTCAAGCACGGCGAACCGGCTCACATCGTGAACACGGCGTCCATCGCCGGCCTCACGTCCGGCGGCAGCATGGCGCCGTACCACGTGAGCAAGCACGGCGTCGTGACGCTCTCCGAGGGGCTGCACCACGAGTTCCAGATGGTCGGCGCGAACATCCGCGTCTCGGTGCTCTGCCCCGGCTGGGTCGATACGCGCATCAACGAGTCCGACCGGAACCGCCCCAATGGCGCCGTGCCCGAGGACAAGCTCGACCCGATGGCCAAGTCCTTCCGCGAGATGGTGGGCAAGGCGCTCAAGCACGGCCTGAAGCCGCGCGACGTGGCGGAGCTGGTCTTCAAGTCCATCCAGGAAAATCAGTTCTACATTCTCCCCCACGCACATTGGATGAACATGATCGAGGC
>CAYUZD010000463.1:0-2503 GCA_964449475.1 uncultured Nitrospirales bacterium | reverse complement strand
CTTCCGCGCCTCGTCGATCATCCGGTCGATCGCCTGTTCCCGCGCCTCGGCGAGCATTTTCGTGTACTCGAGCACTTCGCCGCCCACGAGATTGCGCATGTACGCGATAACGTCGACCCCGACGTGGTGTGCGCGAACCGTCGCACCGCGCACCAGGCCCAGCGTCTCCGCAATCTTCCGCCCGGCCACGCCGGACGAGGTCACGACAATCACTGAAGGTCTCCTCCCCGCCCGCCTACCGCTTCACGTCCCGGCTGTACCGGTCCGATTTCATCATGAACAGCCGCTGCCGCAAGACCGACACGAACAATACCGCCAGTCCCACAAGCAACAGTTCGACCGCCACTTTCACGGCCGTCGGCGCCCACGGTAGCACGACCAAAAAGTACAACGCCACGATCAACACTGCCGCGGCGCCCGTCGCCGTCAGGATCCACCCCACGCGCCGTTCGACCCGGTTGTACACCCCGTCCAAAAACGTGTCCCACACCTCGTCCGGCACCGGCTCCGGCTCCAGCGCGTCCGCTGCCGCCACCGTCTCGCGCATCTCCTCGATCTCGCGTCGGTACTCCGCGTTCGCCTGCGCATACTGCTCGACTCGCTCCCGGTCCTCCGCATCCAGTTCCCCGTCAAGGTAGCCGGAAATCAGCGACCGCATCGCCTCGTACTCTTGGCTCGTCTCACTCATGATCACCACGTCATCCGGCGCATTGGAGCGCCTCGCGTAAACTTCGCCGCGCCGCATGCAACCGCGACATCACCGTCCCCTTCGGAACGTCCAATACCTCTGCAATCTCCGCATACGACAGTTCCTCAATATGGCGCAGCGTCAGAATTTCCCGGTGCGCGTCGTTCACGCGCAGCAGCGCCTCCGAGATCCGCCACCGCAGTTCAGACCGATGCGCGTGCGTCTCCGGACCGTCCCCGCCCGCCGGAACGTCGTGACCGTCCTCCATCATCCCGTCCAGCGACGTTTCCCCGCGCCGTCTCCGCCGGTGGATATGGTTCAGGCACGTGTTCTTGAGTATCCGGTACAGCCACGGATAAAACGGCATCGCCGTGTCGAAACGGCCCATCGCCTTGTACGCCTTCGCAAACGACTCCTGCGCCAGTTCCAGCGCGTCCTCGCGGTTCCCCACCAGCCCATACGCAACCGCATACGCCCGCTTCTGGTACCGCCTCACCAGCTCCCCAAAAGCCGCGCGATCGCCCCGCTGGGCGAGTTCTATCACCGCCGTATCGTCGTCCACCGTCAGCGTCATCATTCCACCGGGATCTACCCGCGTGGCTGCGAATTATTCACAAACCGATCCCGATGCGAAAGCGAAGCCACGGAAACCAGCGATTTGCGCTACGTGTCGTATGCGTAACGTTTGATCCCGCCTGAGTTTATGTGCTACGCTCCCCCGCTGGCAAAATACGCCTGAACGCCGGGTCGCCGGGGTTCCTGTCCCAATTCGTGTCGCCGGGGCCGGTACGTCCGCTTTGTGCGCAGCCCCGGTCATTCGCGTGAGACGTTTCCGTGTTTGAGACCTTAACCGAAAAACTCAATTCCGCCTTCAAGAACCTTCGCGGGCAGGGCCGCCTGACCGAGAAGAACATGAAGGACGGATTGCAGGAGATCCGCCGCGCGCTCCTCGAGGCGGACGTCAACTACAAGGTCGTCAAGAAGTTCATCGAAGACGTCGAAACCGCCGCGGCCGGCCAGGAAGTCATAAAGAGCGTCCACCCGGCCCAGCAAATCGTCAAAATCGTCCACGACGAACTCGTCAAGATCATGGGCGGCGCAAACGCGCCCCTGAAACTCTCCGATCGCCCCCCGACGATCATCATGATGGTCGGCCTGCAAGGCCAGGGCAAAACGACCACCGCCGGCAAACTCGCGCTGCACCTCAAGAAGAAAGATCACAAGCCGCTCCTCGTCGCCGCCGACGTCTACCGCCCCGCTGCCGTCAAGCAGCTCGAAGTCGTCGCCGGCCAGGCCGGGGTCGAGTTCTTCGGCATGGGCACGAACGCCAATCCCGTCGACATCTGTGTGATGGCGCAAGGCGAGGCGCAGATGCGCGGCTGCGACACGATCATCCTCGACACCGCCGGCCGCCTCCACGTCGACGACCAGATGATGGGCGAAGTGAAGCGCATCGCCCAGTCCGTCAAACCCCACGAAATCCTTTTCGTCGCCAACGCCACCATCGGCCAGGACGCCGTCAACTCCGCCAAGCAGTTCAAGGACAACGTCCCCCTCACCGGCGTCATCCTCACGCAAATGGACGGCGACGCGCGCGGCGGCGCCGCCATCAGCCTCATAGAAGTCACCGGATGCCCCATCAAGTTCGTCGGGACCGGCGAAAAACTCGACGCGCTCGACGCGTTCCACCCGCGCCGCATGGCCGACCAGATCCTCGGCATGGGCGACATCGTCTCGTTCGTCGAGAAGGCCCAGGAAGTCGTCGATCAGGAAAAAGCCGTCAAATTCCAGGAAAAGGCCCGCAAGGCCGAGTGG
>CAYUZD010000462.1:0-2503 GCA_964449475.1 uncultured Nitrospirales bacterium | reverse complement strand
AACCGTACGCCTTGCACACCGGCGTCAGCACTTCGAGCAAGCTGTGAGCGCGCTGTTTGTTCTCTTCGGAATCCGACACGCGCTGCCGGTCGGCAAGTTGTGCGCAGTACATCAGCAGCGACAGCACGCCCTCGATATAGGCCTTCTGCCGGAGCAGCATGCGCCGCACTTCCGGGTGGCGGATGATGGACACCTGCGGCGTCGTCGGGTCGCGCTCGGTCACCGGCCGGCCCTGGATGCGCTCGTGCGCGTACTGCAACGCGCATTGGTAAGCGGTGGACGCGCCGGCGATCGCCTGCAAGCCGGTGAACAGCCGCGCCTCGTTCATGAGCTGGAACATGTAGTTCAGGCCCTTGTTCGGCTCGCCGAGCAGCCAGCCGTAACACGCGTCCTTCTCGCCGAACTTGAGTTCCGCCGTCGCCTGGCCCTTGAGCCCGAGTTTGTGCTCGATGCTGCCGGTCTGCACGTCGTTGAACTCGCCGATCGAGCCGTCGTCGTTCACGCGATACTTCGGCACAACGAACAGGCTGATGCCCTTGACGCCTGGGGGCGCGCCGGGGATCTTCGCCAGCGTCGGATGGATGATGTTCGGCGTGAGGTCGTGGTCGCCGGACGAGATGAATCGCTTCGTGCCGCGGATGAGGTAGTAGTCCTTGCCCGGGACCGGCGTCGCCGTGGTGGTGATGTCGCCCAGAGAGGTACCCGCATTTGGCTCGGTGAGGGCCATCGTGCCCGCCCACTCGCCGGAGTAGAGCTTGTACATGAACCTGTCCTGCAGCTCCTTGGACCCGAAGCTGTCGAGGAGATGCCCGGCACCGGTGGCCTGACCGAGGTACATCGCGGCCGCGGAGTTACCGGCCATGAACATGTAAGTTGCTGCGAGCTGGATACTTACCGGGAATTGCTGACCACCGTATTCATAGGAGAAGCTCGGCGCGAACCACCCGCCGTCTTTCGCCGCGGCCCAGATCTTGTGCATGGCGTCGGGCGCCTTGGTGTTCTTGCCGTCGAACCGGACGCCTTGGCGGTCGAACTCCTGGAACGACGGCCAGAACAGGTCGCGGGAGAGTTGATAGGCCGTGTCTAGGGCGAGGTCGAAGGTCTCGCGGGAGTGGTCGGCGTGGAAGGGATGGGACAGGAACGATTCGATTTTGAACAGTTCGTATAGCAGGAAATCCAAATCGCGCCGGTCGATCAACTTGTCGCTCATGGGCATCTCCGCGGGAATTGGGACCGGTTCACCTGTAACCGGAGCGGACGGGAACCGATCTTCACTTAAAAGTATCCCAGTGGATCGGCGGGAAAAGCAAACGCGGGCCGTGCGGGGAAGAAACCCGGAGTCCGGTCGCGTTGACTCGCCTGGGGCGTCGTGAGACTATACCTCACCGGGAGAGGAGCCGGTGACACCGGGGGCGGGTTCACCGTTGAACGCATTACTCCAGGAGTGCTCGTTGAACCAAACTCCCACCAGCGCGCGGGTCCGTAGCGCGACACCCCCCGGAATTGCCCTCACCCGAACCACCGCCGCGGCCCTGCTGGGCCTGTTGTCTGCGATAGTTTCGGCGCAGGATCCGCAACCTCCCAGCGTGTCCGACGAACGTCACTTGGACGTGTCGTATGTAGACCTCTGGACGCGCGGCGAATACCGCGCCGCCCTGGCGGCGTTGGCGCAGGAAATCTCGTCCACTTCACCCCTGATTTCGCCTCAGCAGCGGTACGACCGGGCGCAGTTACTTTTTGCCACCGGTGAGGTGGACGCGGCGATCGAGGACATGGAGTGGTTCGCGGAGCGCCAGCCGCAGCCGTCCTACAGCCTCGAACTTGCGCTGATGTACCAGTACCGGGGCATGCCCCTGCAATTCGAGCGCTGGATTTCGCGCGCGGCGCAGCAGACGGGCCAGAACTACCTGTACCGGCGGCGCACGGAGAACGTCGCGGCGATCGGGCGTATCGCGGAACTGGTCGGGACGAATCCGAAGACAATTCTGAGTGCTTACTTTACGCCGGCGTTCGAGCAGTACCGGGATCTGGGGGCGGCTGCGTACGTGTCCGCGGGCGACCTGTCGTTTCGAGCGGACGGCTTCGATATCGCGGAGGACTATTACCTGCAGGCGCTGGAGCGCGAACCGGAACACCAGGAGGCGCTAGCGGGACTGCTGGAGACCTACGCGCGGTCGGCGGACGAGCGCGGCGCGGGCATTCTCGAACGGCTCGAGGCGATGAATCCAAACCATCCGCGGCTGGACGCGGTGAAGGTGGAGAAGTACCTTGAGAACCTGCAACTCGAAGACGCGCGCGGCGTCATTGAGAAGCAACTCGCGATCAACCCGGTGAGCCACCGGTTCCGGTCGCTGAAGGCGGCGGCGCTCTACCTCGAGAATGACCTGTCCGGCATGAACGACGTGATCGAGGCGGTGCTGGACTACTGCCCGGTGCGTTCGGAGGTTTATCGAACGGTCGGCCGGTTCGCGTCGCGCCACTACCGGTTCAAGGACGGCGTGAC
>CAYUZD010000461.1:0-2518 GCA_964449475.1 uncultured Nitrospirales bacterium | reverse complement strand
TGATCTGCATGCGTTCCTTGCCGTTCACGATCTTGCCGGGGATGTTCGCCATCACCACGAGCACGTCGGCCGCGGGGCCGTTCGTGATCCACAGCTGTGAGCCGTTGAGGTAGTAGTGGTTGCCGTCCTCGCTCGGCGTGGCGGTGGTGCTCATGCGCGCGGGATCGGAGCCGACCTGGTGCTCGGTCAGCGCAAAGGCCGAGATTTCACCCTTGGCGAATCGCGGCAGCCACTTCTTCTTCTGGTCGGGCGTGCCGAACAGTTTCAGGGGCTGGGGCGCGCCGATGCTCTGGTGCGCGGAGAGCCAGGTGACCGTGTTCGCGCAGTACGAGCCCAGGAAGTGCAGCGCGCGGCAGTAGTTCGTCTTGCTGAGGCCCAGACCGCCGTACTCCTTCGAGATGCTCATGCCGAACGCGCCGATGTCCGCCAGCGCCTTCTTCGCCGCTTCGGGGAACACACCCGTCTGGTCGATTTCCTCGGCGTTGATGTGCTTCTCACAAACGGCCTTCAGCTTCGCGACGTACTCGTCGCCGATGCGCTTGTCCTCTTCGGACTGCACCGGGTACGGATGCAGCAGATCCCAGCGGAACACGCCGCGGAACATCTCCGCTGTGAAACTCGGGAACTTCCACTCGGTCTCGCGCGACGCCTCCGCGAGTTCCATCGCCTTGTCTTTGGCTTCGTTGCCTACCTGTTGCGACATGTCTGCCTCCGATTCGTTTGCGTGGGGACCGGTTCCAAGCGGACGGTTCCGTCCATTTTAGACCGCCCCAGCGGGTTTCACCACACGAGACTGAATCTATGCTCCCAACGGGTCAGTGCCCGTCAACGCGCCACGGCCAAGCTCCGCTCAACCGTGCTTCCACCCAACGCACTACACCGAGTCCAACCCGAACCCGCCGGATTAGTTCACATAGCAACTAATTTGGCCAACCACGCGCCGACAATGGCATCGGGTCAAATATTAGTTTATATGTGAATTATCTCGTTGTCAATCCCCCTCGATCCGCCCCCAAAAACCACTTCGTGGCACGCCGACACGTCCGTGCAATACACCCGCCCTCCTGTGGCGTCCCAAGGATATCGTCACCTCCAGAGACTCTCCCTGCCCCCCGATCCTTGAGCCCGCTGAGCCTGCCGAAGCGCCACTGTCCCGTAGGGACATCCGATAGAAGCCCCTGCGGAGCTTGGTGATGGTCCGTCAGACGTGGGTGGTTCGCCGAGAGGCCACTCGTGGTGTCGGGGTTGCGCAAGAGTGCGACCCCCCTGCCGTGCCTCCCCGCGCTCTGTGCCTCCGCGGCAACTTTCGCATCAATCTGTCAACAATTTTAGGGTTGTTTCTCAAAGCCGCGGAGACAGCGTCTCGATCCTTCGCCTCGCACCAATCCCCATACTTCCTGTCAAGCGATTACCCTTGTTCAGCGCCTTTGCTTTCGGGCCTTTTCGCGAATCACCCTTGTTCCTCAACTCGCACCTTCCGCATCCCCGAAGGGCAACGCACCGGCACATATCTATGGAGGGATTTCCCGCCCGACGAGTACGCAAGAAGAGGAGAATGATCGATGAAGATGTTCCGAATGCCGATTCTCGAAATCTACAGGTGGACGGGCTATCGTACCCGGGACCGCCGTCACGAATCGCCGGAGTCCCACGATGCACGATCTCGCCGCCTTGTCCCGTTGTCCGCTCGTCGCATTCGTGCCGGCGAAAAACGTCGAGACCGCGAAGCGTTTTTACCGGGATACGCTTCAGCTCCGGTTCGTCGCCCAGACGCCCTTCGCACTCGTATTCGATGCAGCCGGAGTCGCGCTCCGGGTCACCATCGTGCACGATCTGACCCCCGCCGAATACACGGTCCTGGGTTGGCAAGTCTCTGATGTCGCCGCCGCCGTGTGCGAGCTACGGGAACGGGGAGTCCAGTTCAAGAAGCATCCCGGCATGCAACAGGATGATCTCGGCATTTGGACCTCGCCGGACGGCGCCAGGATCGCATGGTTCACGGATCCCGACGGAAATGTGTTGTCATTGACACAATCGCCCTCGTAGTCCGGAATCCTTTCCAAGGAGGTCTCGTGTATATCCATCCCCGCCGGCTCATCGCCCTACTGATCGCCGGCGCGGCATGCGGCACGGCGCCCGCCAGCCACTCCGGCGAGTGGACGCAAGCCGCGCCCATGAACGAGACCCGGGAGTATCCGGGGCTCGCCCGGCTGCCCGACGGCCGAATTCTCGCCGTGACGGGGCACCCGCTGAACGGCCAGAGTCTGTCGAGCGCCGAAATCTACGATCCGGTGCGCGACACATGGACGCCGACGGGATCGCTCAACGTTCCCCGAAACGGCGTCGAGTCCGGCGGTCTTACGGTGTTGTCGAGCGGAAAAATCCTGATCGCCGGAGGTGGAAGCGGACTGCGTTCCGCGCATGAGGCGGAACTGTTCGACCCTGCAACGGAATCGTGGGCCCTCACCGGGGCGATGAACGAAGCGCGATCGAACCATTCGACCACGCTGCTTCAGGA
>CAYUZD010000460.1:0-2528 GCA_964449475.1 uncultured Nitrospirales bacterium | reverse complement strand
GACGGCGCGCTGCCGATGTGCGGCGCGGGGCCGTCCGCGCTGGGATTCTTCAAGGATCGCGTGTTCGACATGCGGCTCTTGTTCGACTACTACTTCCCGGGCCTGCCCGGCAGCGTGGTGGAATTCCCCGACGGCGCCGATACGTCCGCCAAGGTCGCCGCGAAGGCCAAAGAACTCATCGAGGCCGAGCCGAAGAAAGCGGAGACGTTTGCGAAGATGGTGAACCTCTCCGCGCCGCAGGCGATCCCCGGCGTGATCGCGTTCTGGAGCGAGATCCTGCGGGAACTGCAGGAGCGCACGGGCGGGAACGCGTTCGACAATCGCGACACGATCTACTCGGGCAGCGCGGACGACCAGACGCTAAACCGCGAGATTCCGCGGTACACGGCCGACGAGAAGTCCACCGAGTATCTGCGGCAATGGGTGACGATGACGGGCGAGATCAGCGACCCCGTGCTCGCGCTGCACACGCTGGTGGACGACCTCATCCCGCCGCCGTTCGCAAACGAGTACGCGCAACTCGCCAAACTCGCCGGCAATTCAGACCTCTACGTCCAAAGCTGGACCAACGGCGCAAACCACTGCGCGTTCACCCAGGAAGAGACCACCGAGGCCCTGCGCCAGCTCCTCGCCTGGATCAAGGACGGGAAACGCCCAACCCCGAGCGACCTTTCAACCAGGCGATAGCGGAGCTAGCGGACATTCAGCGACCAATAAGCGCGAGTACTTAACTTTGTTGCGAATCCCCTTTGGACAATTGCCGAAGCCGACCATTCTTGACGCGGTTGGTCGACTGAGGAACACGCCACTTTATAGGCTGCACCCGGACCTTCATATTGGCGTAATGGAGCTTCCCAAAGAGTACGATGTTTTGATGAACGAGAAACAAGTCACCACGGATACAAATTGGGCTGAGACGTGCGACGAAATGGGGATCAAGGGTGACCGTTGGGGTACCAAGAGAGGAGTTGTCTATTTGATACCACCTCGCGTGCGTTCCCGAATTGAGAAAGCCCCGTCTCAATACTCAGATCTCGAACGGGAGCGACTTGCTGAAATTGACATCACCCCGGAAGAATTGGAGGTCAGCGGTACATCTAGGGCTCTGACACCTGGTAGCGTCCTCGTCTGGAAGGGTCGCGAGTTTCTGGCGGCGATCGATGTTGAAGGGGCGTATACCGACGATCCGGAACTCACACTCGATGCATTCATGAAACGGATTACCGAATTCAATGACTTGATCTGGAGTGTCTGGAGAGATTTCCAGGATTCTAAAACTCGATCTGGCGCCTGACGAGAAGTGCGTGGCATCAAGTTGGGTCGCGTCCCCGAATTCCATCCTCGCCACTACATGACAGCAATTAGGCTCTCAACCCGAAGGGTTGACAGAAATTAGCCGGGGGTCGTAGCGCAGCGAAGACCCCCGGTCATGGACATCTCCAATGCTGCACCCTGAAGGGGTGCCAGAACCTCCGCTCAGACGAGATACTTCGGATCGTAGTCGACGCCGTTGCGTTCCAATAGGTGCTTTAGCTCCTCAACAAAATCGTGTTCACGATGGTGGTCCTCTTGCGTCACGATGTACTGCGTCACCCGCCCCACGTGCGTCCAACTGACCGTGAACGCGGCATAGCCCTCCTGCCATGCGAACGGATCGCGGCAGCGCTCCGCGGCCCACAATGACGATGCCTTCTTCAGTTCGCGCATGAAATCGCTCAGCGCGTGCGTCGCGCGCAGGCCGACCAATAGGTGAACGTGATCGGCGATCCCGCCGACCGCCAAGGGAACGCCGTCGAGCCCGCGCACCGTTCCGCCGAGGTATGCGTGCAGGTCGCCGCGCCAGGATTCCGCGATCAACGGCCGCCGATCTTTCGTGCTGAACACGATGTGGTAGTGAAGGCTGAGAAACGTTGAACCCATCGCGCAACTCCTTCTGCCACCCCTCCAGGGTGGCTGCCTAGACTACCTCGGGACCGGGGGTCTTCGCTGCGCTACGACCCCCGGCTAATCTCTGTGACCCCTTCGGGGTCATGAACGCGAACAGACGTTCTTGTATGAGTTTTGCGCACAACGGCTATAATCTGACGTTGGCACGTATTCGGAGCTTCGCGGATTCCATGAGTCAGGCATCTCCTTCCTCGTCGACGACTTCCCGTGCGGCTGACGGCGGGCGCACCGACTACACCATCGCGCCGGAACAGGCGGCGGAATACCGCGCGCGTGGGCATGTTCTGTTGCGCGGGGTCTGCGATCCGGTGGATACCGAGCAGCACCGGAAGAACATCACGTCGGCGGTGCGGCGGCTGAACCCGGTGACGCGGCCGATGGCCGAGCGCGACACGTATGGCAAGGCGTTCATTCAGACGATGAATTTGTGGGTGGACGATCCGGCGGTGCGCGCGTTTGTGTTCGCGCGGCGGTTCGCGAAGATCGCGGCGGACCTGATGGGCGTGCCTGCCGTGCGGCTCTACCACGACCAGGCGCTGTACAAGGAACCGGGCGGCGGCATCACGCCGTGGCACCAGGAC
>CAYUZD010000459.1:0-2539 GCA_964449475.1 uncultured Nitrospirales bacterium | reverse complement strand
CGGATTGGCTCAAAGACCGCAATCATCAGAAGCACGACCTGGTGATCATGTCGCGGGAAATTGCGGAGTAGCGGCAGGCCTGCAATCGTTGCGCACGACTGGATTTCTGCGCGCCGCACTTGGGCAAATCTTACCCGGGCACACATTACCCAGTGCCCCTGTTACATTCGGATGAGCGACAAGGGGTGTCGGCGGCACCGAACTTGCTCTCTCCAGGCGCGGGGAGAAAGGGCGCCATGTTCGAGGACATCTGTACCGTCTGGTATAGCATCCCCGGCGGGATACGGATCGGTTACGTCGCGGCGGCGATCGCCGTAGTGATGGTGCACCGCTCCGTGCGCAATCGGCTCTCGTAACGCCTATCGCGCCTACTCGGCGCCGTCCGGCTGCGTCTCGATCGGATCCGTGAGCGAATGCCGCAAGTATCGCGCGAGCGTGATCGGCGTGCCGAGGTAGAGCCGAACGAGGTCCGCGTTCGAAATGTGCGTCGCGAAGGACTTCGACCACGGCAGCGCGATGTAGCGCCGGGGCCACTCAAGCGCGAGCCGGAACAGCGCCTCGCGCAGAAACACGCGCCGGATCGAGCAGTCCGGGTCGACGTCCTTCACGACGCCCTCGAGCGTGAACAGGCTCTTGCGCAACAGCACCAGGTTCGCCGGAAACTTCACGCCATTCGCCATCAAATCCTCGAACAAGCCGGTGAACCACGAGGGACCGGGCACCTGTTCGCGGCGTACGCGGCGGAGTGAGGCCTGGACGACATCCCGCACGCTGGATTCGTCGTCAATCGCGATGGCCAAGTTGCGCACGGCCTTCGTGACCCGGCGGCTACTCAGGCTGATCGCCCCGAGAAACATCTCGGTCATCTGCTCGCGTTCGCGCTTGTCGATCTGGCCCGCGAGGCTCCAGTCGAGGATCGCGAGCCGGCCGTCGGGCATCGCGAAGAGGTTTCCCGCGTGGGGATCCGCGTGGAAGATGGTCGCGGCGGCGCGGCTGAAGATGACGTCGGCGATGAGCGATTCAATGACCGTCACGGCGAGCCGGCGGCGGACCTTCCCCGCCGACGGGTCCTTCTCGATGTCGGTGACGCGCACGCCTTCGATCCACTCCATCGCCGTCAACCGCGGCGTGCAAAACGGTAACAGCGCAGGGACCTTGACGTTTCTCGATCGCGCGAAGAAGCGTCGCGCAACGCGCAGGTTCTGCTGTTCGCGCAGCAACACCGTCTCGCCCTGGAGCAGATCGCGGACGGTGCCAAAGGTTTCGCGGTACTGGAACGCGGGAATGCCGTAGTGCGCGCGGCGCTCGTCAAGGTAGTCGGCGACGCGATCCAGGATCGCGAGTTCCTCGGCAAGCTTTTCGCCGAGACCGGGCTTGACCACCTTCAGCATCGCGCGCTCGGGCGTCTCGCAGCCGGGCCGGCGCCACGTCGCCGGCACGACAAACGCGACGCTGGCCTCGATCGTGCCCCCGACGTCGAGCGCGATGTCGTACTTCGCGGCGGCGTCGCCCAATTCGCGCAGCGTCACATCGCGGACGAGATCCAGATTGAGCCGCGTCTGGAACATCTCCAACTGTTGCAAGCGCGCGCGGAACGCGGGATCGAGCGCCTCGTGGCGCGCGACGACCTGACCCAGCTTGTGCAGGGACGGCGAGGCGTGCATCAGCGCCACGATACGCTGCCCCGTCGGCGCGTCAGGCGGCAATTCGCCTTGTGCCGCCAATATTTCCTCGCGGCGCGGCGCCGAGAGTTCTTCGAGAAAGTAGATCGCCGCGTCGCGGATCGCCGGACGGAACGCCGCATAGCGTTCCGGCACGATTTCCGCCACGTCGATGAGCGACGTGAACGCGTTCAGGTCCACCGGCCGTCCCCCGCTTCAACCCAACATCGCCTAGCCAACTAGGCTTTTTCGACCGACTCCGCTTCCTGTTTCGGGCGCGCGGCGAGCCGCTTGGTGCGTGCAGCGACCTGCTTGCGCGGCGCGCGCTTGGTGATGGGCTTCGCCGGCGCGTCGATCGTCGCGGCCTTGAGTTCGTCGAACGCATCCTGGATGCACTGCGCGAAAAACTCGGGGTCGGGAACGATGTCGCGGCACGATGTAATCGAAATGGAGATGCCGCCGCAGTAGCTGAACACCGGCATGATGAGGCCCATGCCGTCGAGAATCGGGCCTAGGCCGAAATGGCCCACGAGCCGCGCGCCGACGGAGTACAGCGGCACCTGCGGCCCGGGAACGTTGGTGATCACGCAGTTGAACATCGGCGTGATCGCATTCGCGAGTCCCCAGCGCGTGTATAGGCGCGCGGCGAGTCCGGCCGTGGACGACGGGATGAATTGCGTGTAGTCGGTCAACAGCCGCGCGCCGACGGCGTTGGTGAGTTCCTTGGAGTGCGTCGTCGCCTCGTGCACCGCGATGAGCCGCTCGCGCGGATCGGCGATGTCCGACCGGACCGGCAACAGCATGCCGGAGACCTGGTTTCCCGCATCCTTGCGCTGCGACTCCGCGCGGACGGAGATCGGCGCCATCGCGACCAGCGA
>CAYUZD010000458.1:1230-2539 GCA_964449475.1 uncultured Nitrospirales bacterium | reverse complement strand
CGGTTTTTAGTACACTTCCGCGTCAACCCCGGCGATTTCCAATCATGTCTGAGCAAGAACAAAAGCATCTAGTCGAACCGCGCACGTTGAAGGGCTTCGCGGACTATCTTCCGGAGGACACGATTGTCCGGAAGGACGTCGTGCGGCGGATCGAGGGCGTGTTCGAGCGGTACGGGTTTGTGCCGCTGGAGACGCCGGCACTCGAGCATCTGGACGTGTTGCTGGGGACAGGCGGCGAGGAAGTGAACAAGGAACTGTTCCGGCTGGACAGCCCGGAGGGCGAGCCGGTGGCGTTGCGGTTCGATTTGACGGTGCCGTTCGCGCGGCTGCTCGCGCAATATCCGGACAAGCTGAAGACGCCGTTCCGGCGGTACGCGATCGGCCCGGTCTGGCGCGCGGACAAGCCGGGGCCGGGCCGGTTCCGGCAATTCACGCAGTTCGACGTGGACGCGGCGGGGTCGGAGTCGGTGGCGGTGGACGGCGAGATCATCTCGATCATGTGCGAGGTGATGCAGGCGCTGGGCGCGCCGAGTTTCCGCGTGCTGGTGAACAACCGCAAGCTAATCGATGCGTTGCTCGGGGGCAACGGCATCCACGACCAGCCGAAACAGAAGCACGTGCTGCGCGTGATCGACAAACTGGCGAAGGTGGGCGTCGAGAACGTCCGGCGCGAACTCGGGCCCGGCCGGGTGGACGAGTCCGGCGATCCGATTCCGGGGGTCAAGCTCGACGAGACGACGATCGACCGGATTCTCGCCATTGTCAGCGTGAAGCACGCGAACCGGTTGGGCGTGGTCGATAGGCTGTCGGAACTGTTGCCGAAATCGGAGCAGTCGGACGCGGCCTTGGCCGAGATGCGCGAACTGGCCGATGTGCTCGCGGCGCTGGGCGTGGACGAGGACCACGCGTGGTTCGACCCGAGCCTCGCGCGCGGCCTCGACTACTACACGGGGCCCGTGTTCGAGTGCGTGATTCCGGCCGCGCCGCAGTTCGGGAGCGTGATGGGCGGCGGGCGGTACAACGGCCTCGTCGGGCGGTTCCTCGATCGCGAAATCCCGGCGACGGGGATGTCCGTCGGACTGGACCGGTTGATGGCGGCGTTGACGCACCTAGGCGCGATCGCGCCGGTGAAATCGACGGTGCAGGCGCTGGTGGTGAGCCTCGGCAAGGTCCCGGCGCACGAGGTGTTGCGCATCGCGAATGAACTGCGCGCGGCGGGCATCCGGACGGAGGCGTTCTTCGGCAAGAAGAACCGCATGAAGGACCAGTTGTCGCACGCCGACCACTACGAGATTCCGGTCGCGGTGAT
>CAYUZD010000458.1:0-1130 GCA_964449475.1 uncultured Nitrospirales bacterium | reverse complement strand
AGACGATGCGCGAGGCCGTGAAGCGCGGCGCGGGCCGCGGCGTGACGTTCGAGGCGAGCGGCGGCGTCAACCTCAAGACCGTGCGCGCGATCGCCGAGACCGGCGTGAACGTGATCTCGGCCGGCGCGCTGACGCACTCGGCGCCGGCGGCGGACGTGTCGCTCGAAATCGAGCTGCTGGACTGACCGCGCCGTGGCCGCCGCGACACCCTATGCCTCGCTCGTCGCGTCTCCGCTCGAGACGCTTCTCGTCGGCCGCGAGATCGTCGAGTTCGACGTGATCGATTCGACGAACACCTACGCGCTCGACCACGGCGGCGACGGGACGGTTTACGTGGCCGACCGGCAGACCGCGGGCCGCGGCCGGCAGGGGCGGACGTGGCACAGCGCGCCCGGGCTCGGCCTGTGGTTTACGGTCGCGCTCGAGGGTCTGATCGAGGGCCTGTCGTTCGCGGCGGCGCTGGCCGTGCGCGATGCGCTGGCCCCGCGCGCGGCGCTCGCGATCAAGTGGCCGAACGACTTGTTGTGCAACCGCAAGAAGATCTGCGGAATCCTCGTCGAACATCGTGCGGGCCGCACGGCGCTGGGGATCGGCCTGAACGTTCACCATCAACCGGACGACTTCCCCGAGGAATTGCGCGTGAAGGCGGGTTCGCTCGCGTCGGAAGTGGGCGGGACGTGGGACCGCGCGGCGGTCTTGCGCGACGTTTTGACCGCACTCGACCGGACGATTATCCTGATCCGCGAGGGTCAATTGGCCCAGGTGCACCGTGCCTGGGCGGAGGCGTGCCGGCTCGAGGGCCGGCGCATTCGTACCGGCGGAATCGAAGGCCGGGTCCTGCGCATCGACGGCCGCGGCGCGCTCATCGTGGAAGAGGCGGGCGTGCAGCACACGATCCACAGCGGCGAAATCGAGATCCTGGACGGGAACTGAACCATGCTGCTGGTGGTGGATGCGGGCAACTCGAACCTGGTCGTCGGACTCTACGACGGCGACACGTTGGCGGCGAACTGGCGGCTGACCACGAACCACTACAGGACGACGGATGAGCTCCGCATCCTGTTCACGATGTTGATGCAGGAGGACGGGTACAACCCCAAGCGCGTGGACGGCTGCTGCATCAGCAGCGT
>CAYUZD010000457.1:0-2540 GCA_964449475.1 uncultured Nitrospirales bacterium | reverse complement strand
CGGCGCTCGCGGCGAAGTTGATGGCTTCGGCGCATTCGGCGATGAGGTCGCCGGCTTGCGGGCCGATGATGTGCGCGCCGAGGATGTGATCGGTTTCGGCGTGGGTGAGGAGTTTGACGAAGCCGTCGGTGTCGCCGAGGGCCTTCGCGCGGCCGTTGGGGAAGAAGGTGGCCTTGCCGGTCTTGTAGGGCACACCCGCAGATTTCAGGTCGTCTTCGGTGCGGCCGACGGAGGCGACTTCGGGGTGGGTGTAGACGACGGCGGGGATGGCGTTGTAGTTCACGTGACCGTAGCCGTTGACGATTCGTTCGACGCAGGCCGCGCCTTCCTCCTCGGCCTTGTGCGCGAGCATGGGACCCTGGATGACGTCGCCGATGGCGTAGACGCCTTTGGCGGTCGTGGCCCAATGTTCGTCGACGGGGATTCGGCCCGCTTTGTCGGGCGCGATACCGACGGATTCGAGGCCGAGGTTGCCTGTGTTCGGGCGGCGTCCGACGCAGAGGAGCACGCGGTCGCATGCGATGGCCTCGGCGCCCTCCATCTCGACGATGCAGCTTTCGCCTTGCGCGCGCGCGGCGGTCACTTTGGTGCTGAGCCGGAATTCGAGGCCCTGTTTCTTGAAGAGTTTCAGCGCCTCGGCGCTAAGTTCGGAGTCCATCCCCGGCAACACGCGGTCGAGGTATTCGAGCACGGTGACCTTCGCGCCGAGCCGGGACCAGACCGAGCCGAGCTCGAGTCCGATGACACCGGCGCCGATGACGACGAGGTGGCCGGGCACGCTCGGATACGCGAGCGCCTCGGTGCTCGTGCCGATGCGATCGCCGTCGAGTTCGACGCCGGGCAGGGGAGAGGAGACGCTGCCGGTGGCGAGGACGATGTGTTTCGCTTCGAGCGTGACGGGTTGCGGGCCGCTTACCGCGACCTTGCCCGGGCCCGCGAGTTTACCGCGGCCTTCGTAGCGCGTGACGCCGTATTTCTTGAACAAGCTCGCGACACCGCGCGTGAGCGCGGTGACGATTTTATCCTTACGCTTGAGCATGGTGTCGAGGTCGAGTTCGACCTGGCCAGCCTTGATTCCGTGCGCGGCGTAGTCATGCCGGACGGCGTGGTAACGGTGGCTGGATTCGAGGAGCGCCTTGCTGGGGATGCAGCCGACGCGCAGGCACGTGCCGCCGAGTTCCTTCACTTCCTCAACGCAGGCGGTGTTGAGGCCGAGTTGCGCGGCGCGGATCGCGGCGATGTAGCCGCCGGGTCCCGCGCCGATGACGACGAGGTCGTGTTTCGTGCCGGACATTGAGCGCTCCGTGTTGTTCAGTTGTTGACTTGCGAACGTGCGGCGATCGGTGTGCGAGATCCTTCGCTATCGCTCAGGATGACAAGGAGTAGGTTCCGGGTAACAACCAAAGATCGGGCCGTGTACTTTTTGTCATCCTGAGCGATAGCGAAGGATCTCTTTAACCAGCGGTCTCGCATTCGTGCAGCCGACTCCTAAATTTCCAACAGAATGCGCGCGGGGTCCTCGATACATTCCTTGATGCGGACGAGGAAACTGACCGCTTCGCGGCCGTCGATGATGCGGTGGTCGTAGGTGAGGGCGATGTACATCATCGGGCGGACGGCGATCTCATTGTTCACGACGACGGGGCGCTTGGTGATGGCGTGCATGCCGAGGATGGCGCTCTGCGGCGGGTTCACGATGGGCGTCGACATCATCGAGCCGAAGATGCCGCCGTTTGTGATGGTGAACGTGCCGCCTTCGAGTTCGTCGGGCCGGATCTTGCCTTCGCGGGCGCGCTTGCCCATGTCGGCGATGGCGAGTTCGATCTCGCCGAAGGAGAGGCGCTCGGCATGGCGGACGATGGGCACGACGAGGCCCTTCTTGCCGCTGACGGCGATGCCGATGTCGTAGTAATTCTTGTAGACGATGTCGTCGCCGCGGATTTCGGCGTTGACGGCGGGGAATTCCTTGAGGCCCTCGACGACGGCCTTGACAAAGAAAGACATGAAACCGAGCTTGATGCCGTATTCCTTCTCGTACACGTCCTTGTAGCGTTCGCGCATGGCCATCACGGCGGACATGTCGCACTCGTTGAACGTGGTCAGGAGGGCCATGGACTGTTGCGCGCGGAGCAGATGCTGGGCCGCGGCGCGGCGCAGTGGCGTCATCCGGACGACTTCCTCCTCGCCGGCGCCTTCGGCGGGGGAGGACTTCGGCGCGGGCGCGGCGGGCGCTGGGGCGGGCTTGCCCTCGACGTGGGCGAGCACGTCCTCCTTCAAGAGGCGGCCGCCGGGTCCGGAGGGTTTGACCTCCTTGGCGTCGAGGCCGTGCTTGGCGAGGAGGCGGTCAGCGGCGGGCATGATCGAGGCGGCGGCGCTGACTTCCTTCGGTTCGGTTTTTCTGGATTCGGGTTTGGGTTCCGGCGCGGGGACCGCCGCGACTTTCGGCTGGCCGTTGGCCTGGCCGGGTTCGAAATAGCCGATCAGCTCGCCGACCTGCGCGGTCGCGCCGGTCTTTTTCAGGATTTCCTTGAGCACGCCGG
>CAYUZD010000456.1:0-2545 GCA_964449475.1 uncultured Nitrospirales bacterium | reverse complement strand
GCGCGGCTGCTGATGCTGTCCACGTCGAACGTGTTCTCGCCGTCGAACGGCCGGCCGATCGTGACGCCGAGCCAGGACATCGTGCTGGGCATCGCGTGGCTCACGAAGGCGCGGCCTGGCGCGAAGGGCGAGTGGAAGGACGAGTGGAACGGCGAGAAGGGCGCGCTGAAGAAGCCGGGCCGCGTGTTTGACAGCGAAGCGTCGGTGATTCTCGCGCACGAGATGGGCGAGGTGGACATCCACGCACGCGTGAAAGTGTCCACGCCTGAAGGCATCGTTGATACGACAGTCGGCCGCGTGATCCTCGCGGAGAGCCTGCCCAAGGAAATCCGCATCCAGGACGTTAACGCGGAACTGACGAGCACGACAATTGGCGACGTGGTCGCGGCGGCGTACGCGCGGCTGGGCCACGCCAAGACGATCGAGTTGCTCGATGCGCTCAAGCAGGCAGGATTCAAATACGCCACGCTGTCGGGCTGCAGCATCGCTGTGTCGGACATGTTGATCCCGGCGAGCAAGGCGGGTCTCGTGGACAAGGCGCAGGCGGAGGTCGAGCGCATCGACGAGATGTACCAGAACGGGCTTATCACGGAAGGCGAGCGGTATAACAAGATTATCGACCAGTGGACGACGACTTCGGAGTCCGTCGCCGCTGAAATGTTGCGCGGAATCGAGGAAAACGACCAGGGGTTCACAGGCATCCACCTCATGTGGAAGTCCGGCGCGCGCGGCTCGAAGAACCAGATCCGCCAGCTCGCGGCGATGCGCGGTCTGATGGCCAAGCCGTCGGGCGACATCATCGAATCGCCGATCAAGTCGAACTTCCGCGAAGGCCTCACGGTGGTCGAGTACTTCATCTCATCGCACGGCGCGCGCAAGGGCCTGGCGGACACGGCGCTGAAGACGGCGGACGCGGGATACCTGACGCGCCGCCTGGTGGACGTGTCGCAGGACGTGATCGTGGAAGAGCGCGATTGCGGCACGCTCACGGGCATCAGCGTGGAAGCGCTGATGGACGGCGCGGACATCATCGGACCGCTGGACGAGCGTATCGCGGGCCGGTACACGCTGGACGATCTGACGATCCCCGGCATGCCTGAGCCGATCGTGCGCGCGGGGGATGAGATTACCGAAGAGAAGGCCAAGCTCATCGTCGAGAAGGGACTGCCGGCGGTGACCATCCGCTCGGTGCTCACGTGCGCGTCGAAGCGCGGCATTTGCGCGCTGTGCTACGGGCGCAATCTTGCGACCGGGCGGCTCGTCGAACTGGGCGAGGCGGTGGGCATTATCGCGGCGCAGTCGATCGGCGAACCGGGCACGCAGTTGACGATGCAAACCTTCCACATCGGCGGCGCGGCGAGCCGACAAGTCGAGGCGAACGAAATCAAGGTGGCGGACGCGTGCACGCTCGAGTTCCACAACGTGCGGACCGCGAAGAACCGCGACGGCAAGGTCGTCGTGGTGAACCGCGGCGGCGAAATCCGCCTTCTGGGCAAGGACAACCACGAAATCCAGCGTATCCCGACGCCGGCCGGCTGCGCGCTGCACGGCCAGGACGGTGACAAGATGCGCAAGGGCCAGGTGCTCTTCGAGTGGGATCCGTACAACGTATCGATCATGGCGGAGGCGGACGGCAAGGTCCATCTCGAGGGCATGCTCGAAGGCGTGACGATGCGAGTGGACATCAATCCGGACACGGGCCTCGAGGAAATGGTCGTGACGGAACACAAGCACGACCTGCACCCGCAGATCACGATTGTGGACGACAAGAACAGCGAAGTGCTGGGATACGCGACCATCCCGGCGCAGACGCACGTGATGGTGCGCGAAGGCGCGAAGGTGAAGGCGGGCGACCTGCTGGCCAAGACGCCGCGCAAATTCAGCAAGACGAAGGACATCACGGGCGGTCTGCCGCGCGTGGCCGAGTTGTTCGAGGCGCGCCAGCCGAAGGACCCGGCGATCATCAGCCACATCGACGGGACGGTCGAACTGGGCGGCATGGTCAAGGGCATGCGCAAACTCAAGGTGATTCCGCCGGTGGGTAAGGAGCGGGAGTACACGATTCCGCCCGGCAAACACCTGAACGTGCAGACGGGCGACCGAGTGAGCGCGGGCCAGCCGCTGACGGACGGGCCGATCATCCCCAACGACATCCTCGAGGTGCAGGGCGAAGACGCGCTGCGCAAGTACCTGCTCGACGAAGTGCAGCAGGTGTACCGTCTTCAGGGTGTGCGCACGAACGACAAACACATCGAGGTCATCGTGCGCCAGATGCTGCGCAAGGTGCGGATCAAGGACGATCCGGGTGACACGGGCTTCCTTGCGCACCAGGAAGTGGACAAGATTCGGTTCTCGGACGAGAACCAGCGCGTACAGATGCAGGGCGGGCGCCCGGCGGAAGCCGTGCCCATCCTGCAGGGGATCACCAAGGCGGCGCTGAGCACGGAGAGCTTCATCGCGGCGGCGTCGTTCCAGCAGACGACGCGGGTACTGACCGAGGCGGCGCTGGCCGGCCGGTACGACTCGCTCCGCGGCCTGAAGGAGA
>CAYUZD010000455.1:0-2546 GCA_964449475.1 uncultured Nitrospirales bacterium | reverse complement strand
AGCTTGTTTTCGAGTTCGCGCCACTCGTCGTCCGGGTTCGAGCCGGGCACGATGCCCGCACCCGTGTACACGGAGACGCACGCGCCGTGGACGAGCGCGGAGCGAATCGCGACGGCGAACTCGGCGCCGTCGCGGCCGATCCAGCCGATGGGGCCCGTGTACCAGCCGCGGTCGAAGCCCTCCAGCGCCCGGATGCGCGCGATGGCGGTCCCGCGCGGGACGCCGCCGACCGCGGGCGTCGGGTGCAGCGCGCGGAGCAGAGTCCAGTCATCCGCCGCGCCGCGCAACTCCGCGTGCAGCGGCGTGAGCAGATGCTGGTAGTGGCCGAGCCGGAGCAGGTGCGGCGCGCCTTCCTCGATGTTCGTGCAGAGTTCGCGCAGGACGCCGCCGATCGTGCGCGAGACGTGGGCGTGTTCGCGTTGCTCTTTGTCACTCGCGAGGAGTTCTTCGCCGAGCCGCGTGTCCTCGTCGGGCGTCGCGCCGCGCGGCCGCGTGCCCGCGAGCGCCTCGGTCTCGATGCGATTTCCCTCCCGGCGATACAAGCGCTCGGGCGACGCGCCGATAAACGCGACGCCGTCAGCCGGCTGGAAGCAGTAGTGGAAGGAATTCGGCGTGCCGAGTCCGATCGCGCGGAGCAGGGCGAGTGGCCGCACGGTCTCGTCGGTCAGGAAGTCAGACTGCCGCGCGAGCACGATCTTTTCCGCGTCGCCCTGTGCGAACGCGTCGAGACACGCGACCACGTTCGCGTTCCACGCGGGACGATTCGGTGTGTCCGCGCGCGTCACGAGGGTGGCATCGAACGGCGCCGCGGCGTCGGGTTCGTCCTCTGCCGTCATGATGGCGCGCAACTCGTCCGCGCGGTTCGCGTCCCCCGCGTCGTCCGGCAATAGCAACTGACACGACAGCGTGAACCGTTCGCCTTCACGGCGCAGTTCGAGGCGCGGCACGAAGAACTGCGCGGCGGCGAACGGTTGCCACGCGGCGCTTTCAACGCGATCCGCATCGAACCGCGCGCCCCCGTACACGCGCACGCGCTCGCCTGCCCCGGCCAGTAATTCACGAACAGCCGCGGAAACCTGATCGAGAGCATGGGCGCCGCGCGATTCGACGCGCCACGCCACCCCAGCCGCCGCGACGGCCCACGCATTGTCGCGCGCGGCCCAGTACCACTTCGTGTCCGCGGCTTGTGCCGCGAGGCGTGCGATCAGGTCGACAGCGGTCACGGCGCGTTCGATGCGCACGACGCGCGGCCGCCCGGCGGCGGACGCCGGGTCGCGCAGGATCGCCTCGGCGTCGCGCAGGAGTTCCGCGCGAATATCTGCGCCGCGCCGCCGGTGGGTGCTCATTTGTCCCCCGTGTACAGTGTCGCGATGCCCAAGGTCAGCGGCCGTGCGGTCACGCGGGTGAAGCCGGCGCCGCGCATCAGTCCAGCGAAGGCCTCGCCCGAGGGAAACGCCTCGGCCGATTCGTTCAGATAGCGGTACGCCTGCGCGTCGCCCGAGACGAGCGCGCCGATACGCGGCAGGACGTGACGGAAGTAGAAAAAGTACGCGGCGCGAAATAGAGCGTTGGCCGGAGTCGAGAACTCCAGAACTAGCGCGCGGCCGCCGGGCCGGAGCGTGCGACGCATCTCGCGCAACGCGGCGGGCACGTCCGGTACATTGCGAATGCCGAACGCGATGGTGATCGCGTCGAAGGCGTCATCGGCGAACGACATTGCCTGGGCGTCGCCGTGGACGAAACCGGCGGTGGGCACGCCTGCGGCCTTGCGCTTGCCGAGCGCAAGCATGCCGGCGGATTTGTCGACGCCGACCGCGTGCCGGATGTCGCGGCCGCTCCGGCACAGCGCAAGCAGGACGTCCGCGGTGCCGGTGGCGAGGTCCATCACACGCAGCGCGTCGCCCGCCGGGAGCGCGCGGATCATCGCGCGCCGCCACGCTACATCGCGCCGGAACGACAGCAGCCGGTTGAGCAGGTCGTAGCGCGGCGCGATACGGTCGAACATGCGCCAGGAATCGGCGGCGGTGGGTTTGGCGGTCATCGAGGACACGACGGGGGACGCGCTCCGGGGTCGAGGGCAGTATATCGCGGCGCGGGCGGGAGTTTCCGCCGCGCGGCTACTCGACGTAGCCCAGGCTGCGCAGCGCCTCGACGTCCTGTTCGGAGAGGTCGGCGTCTTCGGCCTTGCCGGGCGCGACGGACTCGGCCCACGCGGCGATGACCTCGCGCAACTGCTCCACGCGATCGGCGTCCTGGTCCGCGAGATTGTTCAGTTCGTTCGGGTCGTCCGGCAGGTAATACAACTCGACGTCGCCGCCGCCCTCGATGAGTTTCCAGCCCTCGAACACGACCGCCTGCAATTCGGGGCCCATCGACTCCATGATTTCCTTCGCGCCGGGCAGATTGAGCACCGCGCCGCCGTAGGTCTCGACGACGCGCAGGCGTTCGGGGTCGATTTCGTCGCGGAGAAGAGTCTGCCCGATCATGCCCGCGTCCGGACTGAGTCCCGCGAGCGCGAGCAGCGTGGGGCCGAGGTCGATGCCGCG
>CAYUZD010000454.1:0-2549 GCA_964449475.1 uncultured Nitrospirales bacterium | reverse complement strand
ACGTCGTGATGCTGGACAAGACCGGCGGGCCGATCAGCGGCGCGCAGAACTGGACCAGCGGCTACATGCCCGCGAGCTATCAGGGCACGGTGTTCCGGCCGCAGGGTACGCCGATCCTGAACTTGAAGCCGTATGGAGACATGACGGACGGCGAACAGCGGCGGCTGCTCGACCACCTGCGCCACTTCAACGAAGGGCACCTCGCGGCGCACGTGGACAACACGGACCTCGCCGCGCGCATCTCGAGTTACGAGCTTGCCTACCGCATGCAGGCCGCCGCGCCGGCCGCGGTAGACATCGACAGCGAAGCGGAGCACGTGAAGGCGTTGTACGGCATCGGCGAGGAACGCACGGACGATTTCGGGCGTAAGTGCCTGCTCGCGCGGCGGCTGGTCGAGAAGGGCGTGCGGTTTATCCAGGTGTACTCCGGCGGCGCGCACAATGACGACAACTGGGACGCGCACGCGGACCTCGAGACGAACCACAATTTCCACGCGGGCAACACGGACAAGCCGATCGCGGGCCTGCTGAAGGACCTTAAACAGCGCGGGCTGCTCGACGAGACGCTTGTCATCTGGGGCGGCGAATTCGGCCGGCAACCGACCGCGGAGTACGAGAAGGGCACCGGGCGCGACCATAACGCGTTCGGGTTCACGATGTGGATGGCCGGTGGTGGCATCAAGGGCGGCGTGTCCGTCGGCGAGACGGATGAACTCGGCAGCGCGGCCGTGTCAAACCCGTACCACGTGAAGCATTTGCACGCGACGGCGCTGTACCTGATGGGGCTCGACCCGAACCACCTCACGTATTTCTACGACGGGCTCGACCAGAAGCTGGTCGGCGTTCAGGGCGCGGATCCGATTACGTCGATCCTTGCCTAGACGGGGACAGGCGCGGTGGACTTGCAGGAGCGGTCCGCCAGGTTGACGAGATCCTTCGTTATCGCTCAGGATGACGCGGCTGGGTTGTGGGGCGGGCGCGGCGGGATTGTGTATTCTTGGCGGCCGCGCGGGCACAGCGGGAGGAAACCGGAATGAAGCGATGGAAACTGGCGTGCGCGATGGTCGCGCTGGCACTCGTGGCGGCATGTTCTCCGAAGGAACCGGAGCCGGAGGCCACGGCGCCGCCGAGCGTGGATTACTCCGGGGCGGCGGAGAAGTTGCTGGAAGGAGCGGAGGACGTGGCGCCTGCGGGAGCGCGGTTGGACATCAAAGAAGTTTGGGACACGCTGCCCGACGGGCGGACGGTGAAGTTGTTCAGGCTGGTCAACAAGAACGGCGTCCAGGCGACGATCACGGATTGGGGCGCGACGCTGGTCTCGATGGAAGTGCCGGATCGCGACGGTAAGATGGCCGACGTGACGCTCGGATTCGACAAGGTCGAGCCGTACACCGGCGCATCGCCCTACATGGGATCGACGGTCGGCCGGTATGCGAACCGGATCGCGCTCGGCAAATTTACGCTCGACGGCCAGGAGTACACGCTCGCGACGAACAACGCGCCGAACCACCTGCACGGAGGCACGGCCGGGTTCGACAAGAAACTCTGGACCGCGGAACCGCTCGGCCGCGAAGTGTTGCAGGGCGGCGTGAACGGCGTGGGCGTGCGGTTCACGTATACCAGCGCGGACGGCGAGGAAGGATACCCCGGCACGCTGACCAGTTCGGTGACGTACACGTTGACGGATGCCGACGAGTTGATTTGTGATTACGTCGCGACGACGGACAAGCCGACGGTCGTCAATCTGACGAACCATGCATATTGGAACCTCGCGGGAGAGGCCAGCGGCCAATCGATCCTCGATCACGAGTTGACGATTCACGCGGAGCGGTACACGCCGACGGACGACACGTTCATCCCGACGGGCGAGGTCGCGCCGGTCGAAGGCACGCCGGTCGACTTCCGCCAGCCGCACGCGATCGGCGAGCGAATCGCGCAAATTCCCGGCGATCCGGGCGGATACGACCATAACTTCGCGATCAACGGCGACAACAAGACGCTGCGGCCCGCCGCGAAAGTGAAGCACCCCGGGTCGGGCCGGGTGATGGAGATCTCGACGACGGAGCCGGGCCTGCAGTTCTACACCGGCAACTTCCTCGACGGAACACTGACCGGCAAAGGCGGAGTCGCGTACCAGAAAAACTTCGCGTTCTGCCTCGAGGCGCAGACCTATCCCGATACGCCCAACAAGCCGGCGTTTCCGTCGTGCGTACTGCGGCCGGGCGAGACGTATCGCCAGACGACGGTACACAAGTTTTACGCGGAGTGAGGCATTGCACTAAGTACTTGAAGTGTGCCACGCCTAAGCAAAACCCGCTTAGGCGTGGCACCCGGGTTCTGATTGGAGTGACGAGTAGATGAGTCAAGGTAACGGACATGCGCCGTTCCGGCTGGACGGCCGCGTGGCGCTGGTGACGGGCAGTTCGACCGGCCTCGGCAAGGCGATGGCGATGACGCTCGGCGCGGCGGGCGCGAAGGTCGCGCTGAACTATGCGAACAACCAGGCGCGCGCGGAGAAGACGTTCGCCGCGTTTCAGGCCGCGGGCCAC
>CAYUZD010000453.1:0-2559 GCA_964449475.1 uncultured Nitrospirales bacterium | reverse complement strand
TCGGAAGTGCTCGAGCATGTCGAGAACGATCAGAGCGCGATCAACGAACTCGGCCGAGTGCTGCGGCCGGGCGGCGTGGCTTACATTACGGTGCCTCACAAGCGCGCCTATTTCGCCGTGGACGATCGATATGTCCGGCATTTCCGGCGATATGAGATCGAGGAAATGCAGTCCAAACTCGCGCAGGCGGGGCTGACGTTGCGGCGGATGGAGAAGGTGCTGGGTCCGCTGGAGAAAGTCACAATGTGGTCTGTCGTGGTGGCGCTTTCGGCGGTCGAGAAACGCGCCAACCGCCCGGATCGTCCGGCCGAACCGGGTGGAGGCTCGATCGTCGGGCGGGCGTTTCGTGGGGCGTTGCGTCCCTTGTTTATCTACGCGCACCGTGCGTATGCCGTACTCGCACGAATCGACGCGGCGATCATGCCGCGCTCGTGGGCCGCGGTGATCTTGTTCGAGGCGGAGCGCCCGCGGGCATAATGCAGGCGGGACGACATCCATGGCGCGATCGCTAACACCTCTACCAGGTTTCAAGGCGTTTCCCGGACCGGTCGTTTGCGCGATTCTCGACGGCGTCGGGCTGGGCAAGCGCGACGAATCGGACGGCGTGTACCTCGCGCACACGCCGGTGCTCGATGCGTTGATGCGCGGGCCGTTGTACCGGCCGATCAAGGCGCACGGCACGGCGGTCGGCATGCCGAGCGATGACGACATGGGTAACTCGGAGGTCGGCCACAACACGCTCGGCGCCGGACGGATCTTCGCGCAGGGCGCCAAGCGGGTGCATGAAGCGATCCGGTCCGGCGAACTCTTCCGCAGCGAGACGTGGGGCGAGGCGATGCGGCTCGCGAACGCCGGCGGCACGTTGCATTTCATCGGCCTGCTGTCGGACGGCAATGTGCATAGCCACATCGCGCACTTGTTCGCGATGCTTCGGATCAGCGCGGAGGCGGGCGTCCAGCGCGTGCGCATTCACGCGCTGATGGACGGCCGCGACGTCGACGAGAAATCCGCGCTGCGCTACATCGATGCGGCCGAGCAGGTCCTGGCCGAACTGAACGCGGGCGGGCGCGACTACCGGTTCGCCTCGGGCGGCGGCCGCATGAACGTCACCATGGACCGCTACAACGCCGATTGGCGCATTGTCGAGCGCGGCTGGAAGGCGCACGTGCTCGGAGAGGCGCGTGGATTCGCTTCGGCGCGCGAAGCGGTGCAGACGTATTACGGAGAGGACCCGGACGTCACCGACCAGTATCTCGATTCGTTCGCTGTTGTCGACGATGGAAAGCCCGTCGGGACGATTGAAGACGGCGACGCGGTGATTTTCTTCAACTTTCGCGGCGACCGGGCCATCGAACTTTCGATGGCGTTCGAGAACGACGAATTCGCGTACTTCGATCGGAAACGCCGGCCGAACGTGTTCTTCGCGGGCATGATGGAATACGACGGCGATCTACACGTTCCGAAGCGCTATCTTCTGGCGCACGCCTCGATCCACGGCACGCTCGCGCAGTACCTGTGCGGGGCGAATGTCTCGTCGTTGGCGATTTCGGAGACGCAGAAATTCGGCCATGTCACGTACTTCTGGAACGGCAACAATTCGGGCTATGTGAACCGGGGTCTCGAAGAGTATCTCGAAATCGTGTCGGACCAGGTCCCATTCGACCAGCGCCCGTGGATGAAAGCGGCGGAAATTACGGACGGCGTCATCGCCGCGATTCGTGCCGGGAACCGCAAGTTCATCCGGCTGAACTATCCGAACGGCGACATGGTCGGCCATACGGGCGTGCCCGCCGCGATACGCATCGCCGTGGAAACCACGGACCTCCAGTTGGGCCGGCTGCTGCGCGTGTTGGAGCGCGCGGGGGGCGTCGCGCTCGTGCTCGCGGACCACGGTAACGCCGATCAAATGTTCACGGAGAAAAACGGCGTGCGCACGCCGCACGTCGCGCACACGCTCAACCCCGTGCCGTGCGCGATCAAGGACTACTCCGGCGCGAACCGCTGGCGGATGCGAACCGCGTCCGAGATCCCGGTGCCGGGACTGAGCCACATCGCCGCGACGCTGTGCATGTTGCTCGGGTTCGAGCCGCCCGCGGAGTATGACCCGTCGCTGATCGAGCTGGCCTAAAACATTTTTTGTAGCCACGCGTTGGGAGGGCGAGCGTACTCGCGAGCCGCGCGGTCGCCCAATGCGAGGCACCGGTGTCTTCTCAACAAGACGAAGGGCGGCCACCGGGCCGCCCTTTCGCAGAATCGATGTCGTGAGTTACTTGCCGATCAGTTGCTTGATCACCACGTTGTAGACCCTTCCGTACGGCGGACGGAACAGAAAGTTCAAATTGAACTTGCTCTGGTAGAACACGCTCTTCTCGTGCGAGAAGCTCTTGAAACCGCGGTATCCATGATAGGACCCGATGCCGCTCGGGCCGACGCCGCCGAACGGCAATTCTTCTTGCGCGACGTGGAACAGCGTCTCGTTCACCGCGACGCCGCCCGAGGTCGTGCGCGCGAGCACCTGGTCACGCGATTCGGCGTTGTCGCCGAAGTAATACAGCGCGA
>CAYUZD010000452.1:0-2561 GCA_964449475.1 uncultured Nitrospirales bacterium | reverse complement strand
GCTTCGCTCGACCCCCGGCTAATTTCTGGCAACCCTCCGGGTTGCGGTGAGGCATCGTTCGAAATGGGAGATGGGTAGCCGCATCCGATGTCTCGATGTTCAGTTCCGTACGTTGCGGTGAGGGACTATTCGATACCGGACACGAGTAGCTGCCGTCCGTAACCCGATATTTAGTTCCGTACGTTGCGGTGAGAGACCACTCGATTCTGGGCGTTGTTCGCTGCCGGGTCCAGGTTGATTCAGGCCCGATATCCGAGTTGATTGACGAACGTCCGGCGTTGTGCGCAGAATGGCCGTTTGGGTTGTTCGGAACCACAACGACGAGGTGAACGATGGTTGCGCGACGTGTGGCGTTGGTTTGCGGACTGGCGATGCTGGTGGGCGCGTTGTCGCCGGTGTGGGCCGAAGACCGGCCGGTGCGCGTGGCGTGCATCGGGGACAGCATCACGTATGCGGCGGCCGGGGGCGATCGCGCGACGACACCGTATCCGGCGCAGTTGCAGTCGATGCTGGGCGCGGGGTTCGAGGTGAAGAACTTCGGTGTGAGCGGCGCGACGATGCTGAAGACGGGGAACCTGCCGTACTGGGGGCTTCCGGCGTTCGCAGACGCGCAGGCGTTCGCGCCGGACATCGTGACGATCAAGCTGGGGACGAACGATTCGAAGCCGCCGAACTGGAACGCGGAGGCGTACGAGCGCGACTACCGCGAGATGGTGAAACAGGTGCAGGCGCTGCCGTCGCACCCGACGGTGATTCTGATCCGGCCGGTGCCGGCGTTCTCCGAAGCGTTCGGGATCAGCAATGCGGTGATTGTGAATGAGATTATTCCGATCGTCGATCGCATTGCGTCGGAGAACCAGCTCACGGTGGTGGATGCATACAACGCGTTGTTGGAATACGGCGATACGTTTCCCGACGGGATACATCCGAACACGGAGGGATGCAAGCGCGTGGCGGAGGCGATCGTGCCGGCGGTGCAAGCGGCGGCGAAGGGGCGGAAATGAGCAGCGTAAAGCGAGTATCGCGAGCCCTGGCGGTCATTGTCTGCGCCATTTGCACCGGTGTGCCCGGATTCGCCGCCGATCGGGAAGGGATTGCGTATCCCGAGACGCGGACGGTGGAGCACACGGACGATTATCACGGGACGGTGGTGCCGGATCCGTACCGGTGGTTGGAAGACGACGTGCGGGAGTCGAAGGACGTCGCTCAGTGGGTCGAACGGCAGAACGAGGTGACGTTCGGTCTTCTGGAGACGATTCCGGAGCGCGAGTCGATCCAGAAGCGGCTGGAGGAGTTGTGGAACTACGAGAAGCGGTCGACGCCGTGGAAGGCGGGCGGGCGGTACTATTTTACGAAGAACGAAGGGTTGCAGAACCAGTCGGTGTTGTACGTGCAGGAGACACTCGACGCGGAGCCGCGCGTGCTGATTGACCCGAACGCGTGGTCGGCGGACGGCACGGTGGCGCTGGGCGGGACGGAGTTCAGCGACGACGGGCGTTATGTGGCGTACGCGATGAGCGAGGCGGGGTCGGACTGGCGGACATGGCGCGTGATGGAGATTGCATCGGGCGCGGTGCTGCCGGACGAGATCAAGTGGAGCAAGTCGTCGGGCGCGGCGTGGACGAAGGACGGGCGGGGATTTTTTTACGGGCGGTTCGCGGAGCCGGAAGAGGGCGCGGCGTTCCAGGCGTTGACGTACAACATGCAGGTGTATTACCACCGGGTGGGGACGGCGCAGTCCGAGGACACGCTGGTGTACGAGCGGCCGGATCATCCGGAGTGGGGATTCCAGTTCGGCGTGACGGAGGACGGGCGGTACCTCGTGCTGGTGGCGTGGGTGGGGACGGATAGCCGGTACAAGGTGTTCGTGCGGGACCTCGACGACCCGTATGCGCTGCCGACGCACTTCATCGGCGCATTCGACGCGGAATACGACCTCGTGGGGAACGACGGTACGACGTTCTACGTGAAGACGAATGCCGACGCGCCGAACGGACGGCTGGTGGCGATCGACCTGCGGCGGCCGTCGCGGGAGTCGTGGCGCGAAGTGATTGCGGAACGGCCCGAGGCACTGCGCGGCGTGAGTTATGTGGGAAACAAGTTTGTGGCGTCGTACCTGAAGGACGCGAAATCGCAGATTATCGTGTACGCGAAGACGGGCGGCGTGCTGCGGGAGGTCGAATTGCCGGGGATCGGGTCGGCGGGCGGATTCGGCGGCAAAGCGACCGACATCGAGACGTTTTACTCGTTCTCGAGTTATGCGACGCCGCCGAGCGTGTACCGGTACGACCTGGAGACGGGCGAAAGTACGCTGCTGCACCGCGCGGCGGTGGATATGAACGCGGACGACTACGTGGTCGAGCAGGTTTTCTATTCGAGCAAGGACGGCACGCGCGTGCCGATGTTCATCACGTACAAGAAGGGGATGAAACGCGACGGCGCGAACCGGTGCCTGCTGTTCGGGTACGGCGGGTTCGACATTCCGCAGACGCCGGGGTTCTCGCCGGCGCGGCTGGCGTGGATCGAGCGGGGAGGCGTGTACGCGGTCGCGAACCTGCGCG
>CAYUZD010000451.1:0-2566 GCA_964449475.1 uncultured Nitrospirales bacterium | reverse complement strand
TTCACCCGCGCCTCGGTCACCGCGTTCACGCGCGGTCTGGGCAGGAACATGACCACAACCCCCGCGGCCATCAGCGCGATCACGCCGATCCACAGGATCTTCGACCAGTCCCGCCCCGGCTTGACGGCGTCTTCTTCAGATTCCCAGGGCATCCATCATTCCTCCGTATAAATTCGTGTAGAACCGGATGATAATCGCTCCAATCGCGCCAAACACCGTCACCATCAGCAGCACCGTAAACACCGTGACCGCCTGGCGCGTCCAGTGGCCGGCCTCTTTCAGATGATAGTCCGCGCACTTTTTCAGATGGTAATCCAGATTGCCCGACTCTTCCCCCACCGCCAGCATCTCCCGCGCCATCGGCGTCAGGAACCGCGACGCGCGAAACGATTCGGCCAAGGTCTCCCCCCGCTTCACGTGCGGCACCACCTGCAGCAGGTCCTTCTCGATATACGGATTGTTCGTGACGCCCGCCGCGCCCTCGACGCAGCGGTTTACGCTCAACCCGCTGCTCATCAGCAGCGCAAAACTGCGAAAGAACCGCGCCATCGCGAAATACTGCGTCACCTTCGACAGCGGCCACACGAACGTCGTCACCGCGCCGGTGATCCAACCCAGCACGCCGGCCCGTGCGAGCAAGACGAAGACCACGGCCAGCACGGCAAAGATACCCATCGCTCGCAATTGCATCGACGCCCACTCGCCGAAATACTCCGTCACGCCGCCAACGCCGCCCTTTGACGGATCGCTGAACGACGCCACAGCCCGGTTTCCCATGCCGAGCGCGAACGATCCCAGGAACCATGCGACAATCATCAACATCACCGGGTAGGCCATCGCCGACGCGACCGTTCGCTGGATGTTGAGCCGGTCCTCGAAGTACTGCGCGAGGTCGTTCAGCATCGCATCGAGATGCCCGCCCTTCTCGCCGCTCATCATGAGCTGCACGAAGAACGGCGACAGGTACTTCGATTGACGCTGCACCGCGTCCGCCAGCGTCCCGCCCTGCTGGATGTCGTCCGCGATCGATCGCATCACGCGTCGCACGCGCGGGTCCTTTGACTCGCGCGCCACGTGCTGGAACGATTTCAGGATCGGGATCCCGGCCTCGTACGTCGTCGCCAGTTGCCGGCACACCGGCACCATGGCCTTGGTATCGATTTCGGAGGAAAGGAGTCCCATCGAAGGCGTCCGCGCGTGGTATAGTGCGCCGCTGATGGTAACAAACGATTGCGGTCCCCGGCCAGTTTCACGCGTCGTAACTGGCCGCCCCGCAGAAACTTAGCGATATCACCGCACGCCGTCCATGAGTATCATCGAGCCCCACTACGCCGGTGTACCCAGCGCTGCTTTACCGCCCGTCCAGCGCCACCCGGTCCACGTCGTGCTCGACAACCTGCGCAGTGCGTTCAACGTCGGCTCCATCTTCCGCACGGCCGACGCCGGCGGGGTCGCGCACATCCACCTCTGCGGCATGAGCGCGCATCCGCCCCACCGCAAACTCGAAAAAACCGCCCTCGGCGCGTTCGACTATGTCCCGTGGACGTACCACGAGCGCACCGCGGACGCGCTCGGCGCGCTCGGCGCGGCCGGCATCGCGCGCGTCGCCGTCGAGGTCGCGCCGGACGCCGTGCCCATGTACGAGTTCGCGTGGCCGTCCCCGGTCGCGATTGTTTTCGGCAACGAGGTGACTGGCATCGGCGATCGCGCGCTTGCGCATTGCGACGCCATCGTCAGCATCCCCATGCACGGATTCAAGAACTCGATGAACGTCGCCACCGCCTTCGGCGTCGTCCTCTACCACGTCCTCGGAACCCTGAAGAAGTAGACAAGACGGAAGCGGCGGAACGCCGTTTCCGCGCTACCGCGCCGCATCGTAAGCCGCGACGGCATCGACGAGGTCGGGCACGCGATGGTGTTCCGGCACGATCGACACGGGCATCCCGGCCTCCGCGGCCGCGCGTGCCGCGATCGGCCCGATCGCGGCGAACACCGCCGTCCGCGCGAGCCGGCCGGTCCGTTCCTGGCCCAGGATCTCGCGCAGGTTCCGCGCGGCCGACCCGCTGTTGAACAGCACGTACTCGGGACGGAATCGCTCCAATTCCTCGATCAATCCCTTCGCGTTTTCCGGGATCGCCGCGCGGTACTCGTCCAGCGTCTCCACCTTCGCCCCGCGCCGCCGCAACTCCTCGAGCAATGACACCCGGCCGATCTCCGCGCGCGGGATCAGCACCGACCGCCCCTGCAAACCGCCCGCGGCCCGCTCCATCGCGTCCGCCACGGCCACGCTCTCGTACCGCTCGGGCGCGAGGTCCGGTTCCAGCCCGCGCGCGCGAAACGCCTCGGCCGCGCGCGAGCTGATCGCGCACAACTTCACGCCGTGCAGCGATCGCGCGTCCTGCCCCTGTCGGCGCATCCAGTCAAACAGGGTATCGACGCCGTTCACGCTCGTGACCACGACCCAACCGAACCTCGACACGTCGCCGAGCCGCGCCTGCGATCCCGCCGCGCGGGGAGTGAAGTCCACCGTCGGAAACTCGAACACGTCCGCGCCGCGCTCCTGCAG
>CAYUZD010000450.1:0-2595 GCA_964449475.1 uncultured Nitrospirales bacterium | reverse complement strand
CGCGCAGGGTGATTTCGCCGGTCAGCGCGATGCCGGGCGCGGGCGCGCGCTTGAGAAGCGCGGAGAGAATCGAGACGGTGATGGCGCCGCCGGCACTAGGGCCGTCCTTGGGGATCGCGCCCTCGGGCACGTGGACGTGCACATCGGTGGTCTTCCAGAAGTCGCCCTCGACGCCGAAGCGATTGGCGTTCGCACGCAGATATGTGTGGGCGGCCTGCGCGGATTCCTGCATGATCTCGCCGAGGTGGCCGGTGAGTTTCAGTTCGCCTTTGCCGCGGCTGAGCGTCGTCTCAATGGTGAGCGTCTCGCCGCCCTCAGGCGTCCAGGCGAGGCCGATACCGACGCCGATCTCGGACTGGGTGAGCGGGTCCACATCAAGGTACGTAGGCGGGCCGAGCAGCTCGCCGACGCGAGCGGGATTGATGGCCGCCGAGCCTTTCTTCCGCTTCTTGCGCTTGGCGCCATCGCCGCGATCGACGACTTCGCGCGCGATCTTCCGGCAGACATTCGCGATTTGGCGTTCGAGTTCGCGGACACCGGCCTCGCGCGTGTAGCGGCCGATGAGGCGGTCCACGGCGTCGTCCGTGAAGCGGATGTCGTTCTCAGTGAGGCCGGACTCTTTGACTTGCTTGGGGATCAGGAAAAGTTCGGCGATGCGTTTCTTTTCGAAGGGTGTGTAGCCGGGGATGCGGACGACTTCCATTCGGTCGACGAGCGCGTCCGGAATCGCGAATTCGTTGTTGGCCGTGGTCACGAAGAAGACTTCGTGCAGGTCGTAGTCGATTTCGAGGTAATGGTCGCTGAACGCGCGGTTCTGCTCCGGGTCGAGCACTTCGAGCAGCGCGGACGCGGGGTCGCCGCGGAAATCGGAGTTGAGTTTGTCGATCTCGTCGAGCATGAACACGGGATTGACGACGCCGGCGCGCTTCATGCTCTGGATGATGCGGCCGGGCAGCGACCCGATGTAGGTGCGGCGGTGGCCGCGGATCTCGGCCTCGTCGCGCATGCCGCCGAGGGAGACGCGGACGAACTTGCGGTCCATCGCGCGGGCGATCGAGCGCCCGAGCGAGGTCTTCCCCACGCCGGGCGGGCCGACGAGGCACAGGACGGGGCCTTTCGTGCTGCGGCTGAGCTTGCGGACCGCGAGGAATTCGAGGATGCGGTCCTTCACCTTTTTGAGGCCGTAGTGGTCTTCGTCGAGGACCTTTTGCGCGTGCGCGAGGTCGAGCCGGTCTTTCGAGCGCGCGCTCCACGGCACGTCGATGAGCCATTCGATGTAGGCCTGCGTCATCGCGCTCTCGGGACTGAGCGGCGGCATGCGTTCGTAACGGACGACCTCGCGCAGGGCGCGCTCGCGGGCCTCGCGGGGCATGCCCGCAGCTTCTATTTTCTGGCGCATCTCGGCGACTTCGTCGGTGCCTTCGCGGTTGCCGAGTTCCTGCTGGATGACGCGGAGCTGCTCCTGCAGGTACCGCTCGCGCTGGCCCTGCTCGGATTGCTGGCGGAAACGCTCGTTCGTGCGCTGCTCGAGCTGCATCAGGTCGAGCTCACGCATCAGCAGCACATAGAGCAACTCGAGCCGCTTCATCACATCGGTTTCCTCGAGCAGCGACTGGCGCTCCTCGGGCTTGAGCGGGACGTGCGCCGCAATCGCGTCGGCCAGTTCCGACGGCCGCTCGATGCGCTGCACGGCCGTCAATACTTCGGGCGCGACGCGCTGGCTCGCACGGGCGTAGGAATCGAACCGGGTGTTCACGGCGCGCAGCAGCGCGGTCAATTCGTCACCGGGCGCGGGCACGACCTCGTGCGCGAGTTCGATGCGCGCCTCGTCGAATTGCGCGCCGGCGACGAGCCGGCGCAGGCGCGCGCGGGCGGTCGCCTCGACGACGATTTTCAGGCCGCCGTCGGGCGCGCGCAGGGACTGGAGGATGTCGGCGCGGACGCCCATGTCGTGGAGCTGTTCGCGGGCGGGTTCGTCGATTTCGGGGTCGCGCTGCGTGCAGAGGAAGAGCGGGCGGCCGGTGGCGAGGGCTTCCTCGACGGCGATCATGGATTTCGGCCGGCCGATCATCAGCGGGACGACCATGCCGGGAAACAGCACCATGTCCTTGAGCGGCAGGAGCGGCAACCGGTCGGGAGCGACGGCGGATACGGGAGTCGGTCGAGTGGTCATCGTGAACGGGAGACAGCCGGGTTGTCGGTGAATGGTTGTAGAAGCGGAGTAGTCTGGCAAAGAACGCATGCGGCGGACAAGCTTCGCCGCGGGCTACCATCAAGCGAACAGGCCCGGACGGCCGAACCGCCCGGGCCTGATGTGAAGCTTGAGTGACGTTACGCGGACTGGGACTTGTTGCCCGTGCCACGGCCGGTGGTGGCTTCTGCGTCGTAGACGAGCAGCGGCTCTTCGTGATTGCGGACGACGCCGGCTGTGATCACGCATTCGGCGATGCCCGTCTTGGACGGGATATCGAACATGATTTGCATCATGGCTTCTTCGAGGATGGCGCGCAGGCCGCGGGCACCGGTTTCCTTCTTGAGCGCGATGTCGGCCAGGGCCTCGATCGTCTCGTCGGGGAACAGGAGCTTGACCTTCTC
>CAYUZD010000449.1:0-2596 GCA_964449475.1 uncultured Nitrospirales bacterium | reverse complement strand
CCCCCGACCTGCTGATTACAAATCAGCTGCTCTACCAACTGAGCTACGCCAGCGGGTGCGCCCGACCGACTTGGGGCCGGCCCCGGGCCAGTGCCACGCCGCGAACGCCCATAAAATCAAACCGCCGCCCCGAAGGCGGCGTGCAAGACCGAATCCTAGCAAACGGGTGGGGGCAAGTCAAGCAATACCCCTCCAAGGGAACCCCCGCCAGTAGGGCTATTTCGGAACCGTGATCCCGGCTCGTTTGTCGATAATCTTGAGGTATTCTGGGAACTCCAACTGGGACGGGTCAACAACGCCTTCCCGGACGATAATCTCCAAGTCAATCCGACACTTCATTCCAATCGACGTCTTGGGGAAGGGGCCTGCCACCCACTTGAGTCGACCATCCAAGTCTTCGTAATGAACAACATCCGGAAGGTCTCCCGCCTCGTTCCGAATGAAACTCGGCCACGGCGGGCCAAAGTCTAACCAGCGACCGTTGTTCGTTCGCATCGCTTCGGCATCGAGTTGACTCAGGATCGTCCCTTCCGGCAGATCGAGCCGCATCGTCTCAACATCGGACAATACCTCACCGCGTTGAAGGCGATGCCACAATTCGACTCGGTCGCTGGAAATCGACCGCCCCATGTCGTCGAGCATCGGAGGATAGCCGACAACTTGCGAATAAGGCGGCGTAGTGATACGCACGACAGCATGCGGAAACTTGGGCTTCGGGTCCCCAAACGCGGTTAGCTGACCAGTACGCAACGTGACTTGCGAACCACGATCCATCAAGTTCAGCAAGGATGCCCAAAGCCGCTCAAAGTCCACCGCGTCTCTCACTGCGATGTCGTAGATGGTGATGGAGACTTCGTCCCCACCCATCGGTTCGAGCGTCCACGCCTGTTGCCGGTAGTCCTCTAGTTCGCTCGGCCAGTTTTCAGGCCACATCCCCGTGGAATGAATCGACAAAAGCGCCGCCGAATTCGGCAAGTGGGCAACAAAAGCAATAATGAAAACGCCGATTAGCCTGCGCTTGCCACGCATCTCGCACATCCTTGGTGATCAGGCCGCGTAGTGATTGTCATTCACTATCACGATTTGAGGATGTGTTTGTCCAAACCCCGAATTGCGCGCCAGTCGTGGCCATTGACACCGCCGAGAAGGCGTGAAATGCTGGGGAACCGCACCACTTTCGCAGATGGAGGATCGCCCCATGATTGTCAGCCCGTCCCGAACGATCGCACAAGGAATCGCTCTCGTCTGGACCGCACTCTGGGTGGTGTCGGTCTACGCCCAAACCCCGCCGAAGATCGTTTCGACCTCGCCAGTGATAGGCGCGCAGGACGTCGATCCGGCGCTGACCGAGATTCGCGTCACGTTCGACCAGGAGATGGCCGCGGGATTCTCGTGGACCGGCGGCGGCGACGTGTTCCCCGAAACGACCGGCAAGCCGTGGTGGGAGGCCGACAAGAAGACGTGCGTGTTGCCGGTGAAACTCGCCGAGGGCCGGTTCTATCGCGCCGGCATAAACTCTTCCAGCAACCGGAACTTCCAAAGCGCCGCGGGCCAGCCCGCAGAGTTCAGCGTGATCTACTTCGCGACAAGGGGCGCGGACGCGGACACGCTCACCAAACTCACCGCGCCGAAGATCGTATCTATGTCACCCGCGAACGGCGCGACGGATGTCCCGGCGGTGACGGACAAACTCGTCGTGACCTTCGACCGGCCGATGGGCCCCGGATTCTCCTGGACCAAGACGGACGGCCTACAACCCGAAGGCACCGGCAACCCCGAATGGAACGCGGACGGCACCGTCTGCACGCTGCCGGTCAAACTCCAGCCCGGCACCGCTTACAGCATCGGCCTGAATCACCCCTTCGCGAACAATTTCCAAAGCGCGCACGGCGTGCCGCTCGAGCACCTGGTCTGGAAATTCACGACCGCTGAGTAGCCCGTTGGCCTTCACGCTTCGGATCGTTTAATCTCTGATTCATTCTGCGCGGATCTGTGTGCGCGCGGTGCATCCAGAGAACAACCCCAATGACCTTGTACGAAGATCTCGCCTGGCGGGGATTGATCAGCCAGACCACACACCCGGACCTCGGCGAACGGCTCGAGAAGGAGCCGTTCGTCGTCTATGCGGGCATCGACCCGACGGCCGACAGCATGCACATCGGGCACTTGGTGCCGTTGCTGGGGCTGGTGCGGTTCCAGCGCGCGGGACACAAACCGATCGCGCTCATCGGCGGCGCGACCGGCATGATCGGCGATCCCAGCTTCAAGTCGCAGGAGCGCGTGTTGCAGTCCCTGCAGGACGTCGAGCGCAATGTCGCGGCCATCGAAATCCAATTGCGCAAGTACCTCGATTTCAAGCCGCCGAATGATGCCATCATCGCCAACAACATGACCTGGCTCGGCCAGTTGCGCCTGGTGACGTTTCTGCGCGATATCGGAAAGCATTTCTCCGTCAACGCGATGATTGCGAAGGAGTCCGTCCGCGCGCGGCTCGAGAACCGCGAACATGGGATTAGTTTCACGGAGTTCTCGTACCAGCTACTGCAGGCCTACGACTTCATGCAGCTCTACGACGAATACAAGTGCCGGCTGCAGA
>CAYUZD010000448.1:0-2613 GCA_964449475.1 uncultured Nitrospirales bacterium | reverse complement strand
CGGTTGCAGGTGCTGAGGATGACGGCCCCGGCGTTCTCGATGCGATCGCGCAGCGACTTGAGCGCCTTCGGCAGTGCGGCGTCGGCGAAGACGAACTTCTCGCGGAGCGCGAGGTCGCTCGTGCGGTGGTTCAGGCCGGTGACGACGAGGCTCATGATTCGCCGTTCCAGAAATTAGCGCCGCTGACTTGAAAGATGCCGACGACGAGGTAGATGCCGAGCAGGAAAGTGAACCCGAAGAAGACGAGGTAGGCGAGCTTCGGGCCGCGCAGCAAACCGAACTGGCGGGAATGGAAACTCACCGCGTAGAGGGCCACCATCGCGTAGCTGAGAAGAATTTTCGGCGAGACGAACCAGTAGTCGCCCAGGAGGTCTCGCTCGCCCCAGGCCCAGCCGAGCCCGAGCAGCGCGGTGGCGATGAACGACGGGTAACCGACGGAGATGAGACGGTAGAGCGTCTGGTCGAGCAGTTCGAGCGACGGCAGGCGCGCGGCGAGGCCGGTGGTGACGCGCAGCTTGAGCTGCCGCGCCTTGAACGCGTAGGCCATGCTGGTGAGGCTGGCGACGAAGAACAGCGCGAACGACAGGAACACGAGCCCGACGTGAAGGCCGAGCAGCAGGCTGTTCAGCTCCTTTGGCGGCTCGTTGAGATGGCGCGGCGCAATGAGGCCGGCAATGACGGCCATGACGCCGAGCGCGGGCATGTAATAGACCAGCAGGGGCCGCATGCCCGCGCGGCGCTGCACGAGAAGCATGATGCCGGCGCACAGCACGAGGAAAAGGTTCAGTGAATCGCCGAGGCCCGTGAACGGCACCGCCTGGAACGCCCACCAGCGGTAAGCGAACACGGCTAGAAGCAGCGTGTTGCCGGCCGCCGCCAAACGCTTGGACAGAATCAGGCCGGCCTCGTCCGGGTTGCGCACAAACCGGAGCGCTAGGCCCGCCGCGGTGAGATAACTCGCGACGGCGAGATAAAAAGGTATGGCCGGGATGGGCGACACGTGTGCTTCCTGCTTTCCTTGGCCGTCTCTGGGGCGTCCGGGGGCAAACCCGCGGAGGGGACCGCCGGTTCCCGCAAACGCCTCGTCTGACAAGAATACTCCCCCGTCCGGCGGGAGACCATCCGGCGGAGCGTTGTTGTAGATTTTAACCTTGACTAACTTATATAAACTGTTCTAAACTAGTCAATCGACATTACACATTCCCTCACCCGGAGGTCCTTCCCCATGTCGCTCTCCCCCATCGTGTTTGCCGTTTGCGCCGCGCTGTCCGCCGCGGAGGACCCCGGACCGATCGACACCGATCGGCCCGACCAGACCGAATCGAGCGCACTCGTGCCGGTGAAGCACCTGCAACTGGAAGTAGGCGTGCAGTACACGGATGAGGGGTCAGCGTCGAGGGTCTTCGACGCGCCATCGACGCTGATCCGATTGGGCGTTATTGAGCGGCTGGAACTGCGATTTGGGATTCCGACGATTACAACCGAGTTCGCCGGCAACAACGAAACCGACTTCGCGGACCCGGAGTTGGGCGTCAAGGTCAAGCTGTGGGGCGAGAAGGGCGCGCGGCCGGAGGCGGCGCTGATCGCGGGCACGACGATCCCGATCGGATCGGACGGCGCGTCGAGCGAGCGGTTTGACCCGACGTTTCGGTTCGCGTTCGGCCACACCCTGCCGAAAGGGTTCTCGCTCGGGTACAACGCGGGCGTGGCCTGGGCGACGGAACCGGACGCGGGCGGCGGCCGGTCCACGGAATCGCGGTTCGAGTACACCGCGGCGCTGGGCTACGACTTCACGGACCGCTGGGGCGCGTTCGTGGAAGTGTTCGGCGATGTCGGGCTGAGCGATTCGGGCGACCCGGCGCACAGTTTCGACGGCGGCGTGACGTATCTGGTGCGCGAGAACCTGCAATTGGACGCCGCCGTAGGCGTTGGGCTGACGGACGAGGCGCCGGACTGGTTTGTTACGGCGGGGGTTTCGTACCGGTTTGGGTGGTGAATTCAGGGGCCGGTGGCGAATTCGCGCAGGCGGGGACGCCCACGCCACTTGGTTTGCGCAGGATTTGTTGGCTGAGGTCCAAGGCACAAGCTGGTGAGGCGGAGTCCTGGGCGCGGAGTACACGCTTAAGCTGGACTTCGCTTAAGCGTGGCACCTGTGGGGGCTGGTGTGCATGGATCGGGCTGTATTTGCGGGGCGGGGCGTTCAACTGCTAGTGTACTGCCCCTGTCGCCATCGGCGGCAAATTCTCCCGAAAGGATGGTTTGAACCATTCATGAGTGACCAGAACATTTTGGACAAGGCCTTCGACCTCGGCAGCGAGTCGGACATCAGCGACGAGGAGTTGGCCGGCCTTTACCAGGCCTCGATGGAAGATTTCCGCGAGGGTGAGGTGGTGAAGGGCAGGATCGTCGATGTGACCGGGGAACGCATCCTCGTGGACATCGGCTACAAGAGCGAAGGCGCGATCGATCGGTACGAGTTTTCGTCGCCGGAGGACCTCAAGGTCGGCGACGCGATCGACGTGTACATCGAGGCGCCGGAAGACGAGCAGGGCATGCCCGTGCTCTCGAAGATCAAGGCGGACCGGATCAAGAACTGGGCGCACATCCAGGAGA
>CAYUZD010000447.1:0-2624 GCA_964449475.1 uncultured Nitrospirales bacterium | reverse complement strand
GCTTCGCTGTCACCCTTATGTTGCGTGACTTCGATCAACGGTTCCCAGCGCGCCCGATCGGCGACATAGGCCTTGGTAAGCGGTTTGCCGGTGAAGTCCACGTCGGCGAACATGAGTCCACCGCTGACGTTGCCGTTGTGCGGAATGGCGAGCACGCGGCCGCCGGTCTCCTTCTCGTAGGCGGCCATGTATCGCCAGAGCGCCTCCGGATCCGGGCTGTCGTATTGCGAGAATGGCAGTGTGCGGTCCGTCCGCTCGGCGCCATCGCGGAACACGACGACGCGATGCAGATTGTTCCCGTTCGGTATCGATGTCCACTCGAACCCGATGAAGGCGGTGAAGCGGCCCGGCTCGTTGTACTTTTCCGCAGCGGCGTTGTTCATTTCCCACGTGTTGCGCACGAATTTCGAGCCGTCGATCGGTGCCTGTTTGGCACCCAGCGCCTGCACGATTTCACCGACCACCTGCATGGCGCCGTCCGGCCCTTGCTGCAGGCCGTCGAACCACCGTCTTCCGGTCTCGGTGGCAAGCACGTCCGGGTTGCCCTTGACGAGCAGAGGCATCAGTCCGAACATCTCGGCGTGGTCCGCGACGACAAGGAAGTCGAGGGGACGCGAGAGCCGAGTGCGCTGGCCGGTCGAGGAGACAACCTCTTCGCCCCGGGCGAATCGGTAGGCTTCTTCGGGTCCAAGCTTGCAGCCCGCGGCACCGGCATCGACCGAGATCGCCGTGTGCAAGTGCGTGTCGCCCCAGAGCAGGCGCGTCGGGTAATCGCGACCGGCGTACGGCGAGTATGTCGGGCTGCCGACGATCATCTCAACGCCTTCTGGGGTCGCCCGATGTTCATCAGCCGACGCAACACAACAGAAGCCAATCGCCATCACGGCAGCCGCCACGTTGAAAGTACATACCGACTTGAGGATGACACACGCAACTGAAGCAATTTTCATTGTAGCTCCCGCCAGGTTGGACTCATGACCACGCACGCTACGAAGTATTTCAAACAGTTTTCGGCGCGGCAAATTCGCCGCGCAATCCGGTTAGCGCCTGCCGCGACCCGGTCCGGCACCGGCTGGACCTTCGCGAACCGGCCGGGCCGTAGCCCGCTCCGCCGATCTATTACCACGGTTGCGGGCCGCGAACTCGGCATCAAGACCCGGCTCGCGACCGAATTGCCCAAGACCAGCCGCTGCGGACGGCCTTGTCGTGGGAACATTCGACGTGGAAGGCCGCGACGCCGGCGCGGGGCGTTCACTTGTTTGCACTTCGGGGCGAGATGCCCCTGATCGTGCAGCCGAAGCCGTTTCTTGTTCTACCGGCTCCCAGTCATCCGATTCGCGCCTGGTCCATTCGCCGTCGTCGTCGCGCTTATAGACATTGCCGTCCTTGCCGACGTAGATGTCGTCGTCATGTTTGACCACGACGCCGCTGCCGCGCTCGCCCGCTCGGGCCATGGCCGCGTTGCCCTCCGACCCTTCAATCCAACCCGTCGTGCCCCATGCGTTCGAATTGTGACCGGCCCGAATCCATTCGTCATCGCGCTCGACATAAGTACGGCCCCACGAACCGTAAATACTCGACCCGCCGCCGTGCGCGCGATACGTATCCGTGTAAGGGTTATATCCGGCCATCGCGCCGACGCCGCCGTAGGGGCCGTAGCGATATGCGCCCCGGGCCCAGCCGCCGGTCACGGGGTTGTAGTACCCTGCTCGACCAGCTCCGCCGTACGGGCCGTAGTAGTGCGCCGCGCGGTAATAGCCGCCGTACCAAGGGTTGTACACCGCGCCGCAGCCGTAGGAATACCAGCCTCCGTGATAGTGGTAGTGCCAGCCATCGTCGTCATCCTCCAGCGCCGCGCCGAGCGCCATACCCGCGCCAAACAGTAACAGTCCACGAACGACGAGCTCGCCGGTATAGCCGGATGTGTAGCTCGTCTGGACCGTCGTGGGGCTTGTCTGGTTGACGGTGACGTAGGTGACGTTGTGCATTGGGCTCGATACCGGAATGGTGTAAATGACCTGCGGCACCGTGCCCGTGACTACCCAGGGTCCGTTCGCCGCATCGGAGACGAACCATACGCCATTGTAGACGCAGTAATACTTCGGCGAAACCAGGAAGACCTGGTAGGGCGAGTTCGCCGCGTAGCTCACCCCGGGGGCGCCTTCGATCGGGTTGAACTTCGGCTCGCCGTCATACGTCGGGGAGACGGTGGTACCTTCGAGTTTTACGGTCGCCGTCTGAGGCACTGAGGCGATCAGCACGGCATCCTCGGCCTGCTCCGTGCCCGCTACAGAGGCGAGCACGAATCCTTTCTCGTGGTCGGGCGGAATCTTTGCGAACTCCGCGGGCAGGTCGAACGTGGCTGGACTCCACGGTCCATTCAGTTCCGTGGCGCGGAACCAGCGTCCTGCGACGAGGAAGTAGAAGTTTGATTCCTGGCCGAAGTAGAACACCGTCGCATCGGTGTTCGTAACGTGCATGAGCTTCGTTCCGGAGACAGGGGAGAAACTGGGGGCGCCGTCCGTTACAATCAACTCGGCCGGCTCGGTGCTTGCGATGACCCTCGGCACCGACTCAAGTGTGCGGCCAGGCACAGCCTCCTTCACGGAAGCCCAGTTCTCGTC
>CAYUZD010000446.1:0-2624 GCA_964449475.1 uncultured Nitrospirales bacterium | reverse complement strand
ATAAGCTGCACGTACGGCAGCTTGTTCTCCATCGCGATCGCCTGCGCGCGCAGGCCCTTGTCGCCGCCCATCGGCGTCGCCGCGCCGCCGCGTATGCCCGAGTCGCTCGCGGAAATCATGCAGCGCACGCCCGACACGAACCCCATGCCCGCGATGTTGCCACCGCCGGAGATGTTCTTGTCGCCGTCGTCGTCGTGCATCTTGTAGCCGCAGAGCGTCGAGAGCGCGATAAATGGCGCGCCGCGATCGAGGAGCAGGTCGAGGCGTTCCCGCGGCAGAAGTTGGCCGCGCTTGCGGAATTTCGGTTCCGACCGTGCGGAATTCGCCGCGATCTTGGCCTCAAGTTGCCGGAATTCGCCGATGAGCGCGAGATGCGCCTCGCGGTTCGCGCGAAACGCGTCGGATTTCAGGTCGATCTTGGATTCGAATCGAGGCATGGGCGTTCGCCGGCCGGTCGGACGGATTAGTTGTCACCTTAACAATTTCGTGATCAAACCACATGGGCGCGCCGACTTCAAGAAGCCGCACCCCCGACCGTCATTCTGAGCGTAAGCGAAGAATCTCGCGTACCAGCCGGCCGACGACCGCGACGAGGCTCAAGGCCGCAGGTTGACGAGATCCTTCGCTAACGCTCAGGATGACAGGAGTGGCGTGCAAAACCGGGAGGTAGTTCGAATGCGCATGATGTGGCTCATGGTGACGACGATCTGTGTGTCTGTGGCGGCCCAAGACAACCCCGCGCTGTACCCGCACGCGGAAATGAACAACTGGGGCAAGTGGGGCGCGGACGACGAGCGCGGCGCGACGAACTACATCACGCCGGAGTCCATCGTCGAAGCCGCCAAGCTTATCAAGTCGGGCAAGGTCTTCAGCCTGGCGATCCCAATCGAGCGCGGCGGGCCGATTTTCCCCACGCGCCATCCACCGCATCACTTCATGTCCTCGACCGGCGCGGACCCGATCCAGACGGCTGAAGGAAGCGCCGCGGTCGGGTTCACCGATGACTACATCTACATGCCGCTGCAAGGCTCGACGCAGTGGGACGCGCTTCCGCACGCGATGTACGGCGGCCAGTTCTACAACGGCCACCCAGCGAGCATCGTCACCTCCGCCGGCGCGCAGAAGCTCGGCATCGACAAGGTGCGCGATCGCTTCGTCGGCCGCGGCGTCCTCATCGACGTGGTCGCGTACAAGGGCGGGGCGATCCCGCTCGGATACGGCATCACGCGCGCGGACCTCGAGGGCGCGCTCAAGAAACAGAAGTCGAAGGTGAGGCCGGGCGACATCGTCCTCGTGCGCACAGGCGCCGTCCCCCACTTCTACGCGATGCCGCTCGACGAACGCGACAACTGGCCCAACGTCCAGACCGGGATCACGAAGGACGTCGTACCCTGGGTCCGCGACATGCAGATCGCGGCCATCGCGGCCGACAACCTCGGCGTCGAGCAGGCCCCGAACGCGGACGGCAAGAACTGGAACCTCCACGGCAACCTGCTGCGCGACCTCGGCGTGTTCCTCGGCGAAATCTGGTGGCTCGAAGACCTCGCGGCCGACTGCGCGCAAGACGGCCGCTACGAATTCTTCCTAACCGCGCCGCCGCTATACATCCCCGGCGCGGTCGGATCGCCGATCAATCCGATGGCGGTAAAATAAGCGCGGAGCAGTTGGGAACACGAACGTCCATGGGAGGCCGAGCGTCCTTGAAAGGGCAACCGCCGCCGGGAGGCCGAGAGTCGCTGGGAGGGCGAGCGTCCTCGCGAGCCGGTGTCACACCGTGAACTACGCTCCCGCAGGCGATCACGCGCCGCGAAACACCCCCGGCGCAAGTTCCTTGATCTCGAAATCTTCCGGCCCTCGGAGTGCGTGGATCTTCCCCGTCATCTCGCCGATCATCGAGGTCGAGCGTGTAACGAGCGCCTCCCCCGCGCCGACGCCGACGTAGCTGACCGTAGCCGCGCCGTAGCCGCCGTAGGTGATATCGCGCACGGTCGGGAAATAGACGTGGAACTCGTTCGCATATCCGCACAGGAACGTGTCCGGCAGCGGTGAACGGTGTTTGAGGTCGAGCTGGAAATCGACAAACAACTCGCCCGGCATGAACGGCAGCGCGATGCGATCGTTGAGCAGAAGCGTGCCAAGCGGCACGGCGAGGTCCGGTCCCGCGCCCTTCATGTACTTCTCGTAGATGCGGCCGTAAAACCTTTCCAGAATCTCGACCTGCCCCGGATCGCTCAGGTCCCAGCGTGTCCCGACCGTGACGGGTTCCTCGCGGTATTGCAGCGTCCCACCAGGAATGGGCTCCAGTCTCCCGAGCGCGGCCAGCACGGCGTCGGCCGCCTTCTTGCCTTCGCCGACCACCGCCTCCTCGGCGCCCTCGTCGAGCGGCGTCTTGTCGAGATACGGATTGATGTCGCCCGCGCCGCCTTGCAGGAAGATGCATTCTCCGCCCGTCTCCGCGACGACGCGCTTGGCCATCTCACCGGGCCAGTCGGCCGAGTAGCGCTTGTTGTCCCACATGAAAATCACCGGGTGGCACGCATAGTGCACGAACGTCACGAGCGGCTTGCCGGTCTTCTTCGAGTCGAACCGGATCAGCCCGGCCTCCTTGTCCAGCGGCGACGACG
>CAYUZD010000445.1:0-2641 GCA_964449475.1 uncultured Nitrospirales bacterium | reverse complement strand
TGACACACGAAGCGAGCGCGAACTATAGCAAATGGCCGCGGACCGGCTCAAGTGAATTTTACGCGCGGGTAGGCTATCGTGGGCCGCGTAAGAAACTGGCGCAAAACGACTAAGGACGGCGCATGCCCGACCCTCGGGACCACTTCGCCCTGACCATCGACGTCCAGTACATGCACCCGGGCCGGGCGGCCGCGTTTCTGCTCGTGGATTCGGGCGAGGCGGCGTTTATCGACGCCGGGACGCGGTTCTCCGTGCCCTACATGATGGACGCGCTGCGGGGCGCGGGCCTTGCCCCGGGCCAGGTCCGATACCTCATCGTCACGCACGTCCACCTCGACCATAGCGGCGGCGCGGCCCAACTCGCGCGGGAATGCCCAGACGCGACCGTCCTATGCCACCCGAAATCCGAGCGCCACCTGGTGGACCCGTCCCGGCTGGTCGCCAGCGCCCGGCCCGTCTACGGCGACGCGAAGTTCAACGAACTCTACGGCGAGATCGAGGGGATCGACGCCGGCCGCGTGAAGCCGATCGCCGACGGCGGGATGATGCCGCTCGGCCGCGGCACACTCGCGTTCCTCGATTCGCCCGGCCATGCGCCGCACCACTTCTGCGTGCATGACCTCGTGGCGAACGAGGCGTTCACGGGAGATGCGTTCGGCCTGAGTTACCCGCAACTGCAGGGCGGCACCCGGCCGTTCTTCAGCTACGTCTGCGCGCCGCCGCAGTTCGAGCCGGACGTCGCGCGCGCGACCGTCCGCCGTGTGCTCGCGCTCAACCTGCGCCGCGTCTACGTGACACATTTCGGGCCAAACGACGCCGTGCAACTGGGCGGGGAACAATTGATCGAGGCGCTCGACGCGTTCGACGCGGCCGCGGACGAACTCGCCGCGACGGACCTCGAGGGCGAACGCATGCTCGCGCGGTCCGCGGACCTGTGCCTCGATATCACGAAGAACGAGTTGCGCAAGTGCGGGCTCAATCCCGCCGATTCCGAGATCCTGCGCTGGGCGCTCTCCGAACACAGCGTCACCAGCCAGGGCGTGCAGGTCCTCGCGCAGAAACGCCGCACAGCGGCTGCGGAGGCGGGACGGACGTCTTGACTAGTTGAACGCAGGTTGGGCCGCGGGCAGGACGACGGGGGACTCCATCGGGCCGAAGATGGGCAGGGCGCTGGGCGGGCGCGTGCCGCGGATGTAGGCTTCCTGGTAGCTCCCCCCGGCGATACCCGTGCCGCGCTCGATCCCGTACATTTCGACGCCCGCGGGCCGCTTGAAATCCTGCACGGGCAGGCCCTCGTGCGCGCGAATCATGAACTCGGTCCAAATCGGCGACGCCATCGCGCCGCCCGTGGTCTGCACGCCGGTGCCGAGTGAGATGTTCTTGTCGTAGCCGATCATCACGATGGTCGTGAACTGCGGCGTATAGCCGCAGAACCAGACGGTGATGGCGTCGTTCGTTGTGCCCGTCTTCCCGGCGCGTGGGCGGCCGAGCGGCTCGGTGCGGCGGCCCGACGGCGCATACGACCCGTCCCGGACCGGTTCGCAGACGCCCTGAAGCAAGTGTGTGATCTGGTAACTCACGTCCTCCTGAAACACGCGCTCCTTGCTCTGGAATTGTTGATAGTTGTAACGCACGATCCCATCGGGGTCCTTGATCTCGCGAACTAAAACGGGACTGACGCGCACGCCGCCCAAAGCGAGTGTCTGGTAACAGGTCGCCTGGTCGATCACGGTCGTCTCCGGCGTACCCAGCGCAATGGTGAGTCCCACGACGTCGGAAATGGGTTGCTTGAACCCGGCCGAACGCAAGTAGGAGCGAACGAGCGGCATGCCGAACCGCTGTACGAGTTTGATCGAGACAATGTTTACCGACAATTCCAGCGCCTTGCGAATGGGAATGGCGCCGTGGAATTCGCCGTCGAAGTTGACCGGCGCCCAGACATTGCCCACGGCGTCAACCATCGAGAACGGCTGGTCGAGGATGATGTCGGACGGCGTCATGCCGTTGTCGAGCGCGGCGAGCCACACGAACGGCTTTACACTCGATCCCGGCTGTCGCCGCGCCTGCGTGGCCAGATTGTACTTGTTGGTGTCGAAATCGCGGCCGCCGACCATCGCACGCACGAACCCTTCGTAGCCCGGGCGGTTGTCGAGACAGATCAGCGCCCCGTTGACCGGCAAAAACTCGTTTTCCTTTCCCTGCCGCTTGAGCCGCGCGAGCTTCTCCGCGTCGAATTCGTCGAGCGCCTTCAGCAGCACCTCTTCGGCCGCCCGCTGCATCCGAAGATCGATCGTCGTGTAAATCTCCAGCCCGCCTTCGAACAAATCCGATGAATCCACCGTGATCTGGTGCGGCGCGGGCGGGCTCTGAATGAACTTGCGGACGTCCTCGGAGAAATACGGCGCGAGGAAGCGGTTCGGCCGCGTCGCCGCCGCGACGGCCGATGGGGTCGCCGCGCGCTCCTCCGGCGTGATCACGGAATCGTCCAGCGATTCTGCGACCGCGGCGTCACGCTCTTCTTGCGTGATGAATCCGTGTTCGAACATTTGCGCCAACACGATATCGCGCCGCGCCTTCGCGTTCTGTGGGCTGCGGAACGGCTGGTTGTTGTTCGGCGAGCGCGTGAGCCCGGCCAGCATCG
>CAYUZD010000444.1:0-2645 GCA_964449475.1 uncultured Nitrospirales bacterium | reverse complement strand
CGCTGCACCTGCACGAGGCGGAGCGATACTCGGTCGAGTTGATCGCCGTCGAGGGACGCAACGAACAAACGTATCCGAATAGCAGCACCGTGAAGTTCTCGTATCCCGCGCGCGGCGAGATGCCGCCGGTGGACGTCTACTGGTACGACGGGGGCAACCTGCCGCCGCGGCCGCAGGGTGTGCCGGACGAGCAACAAATTGGCGACGGCGAATGGAACCGGCGCACGAACGGCTCGTATTTCGTCGGAGACAACGGCATCATCACCGCAGGCGAATACGGCGGGCGGCCGCGCCTGTTGCCCGACGAGCGCATGACGGCGTACACGCTGCCCGCGGAGTCGATCCCACGCGTGGGCGCGCAGAATCACTACCGTAACTGGTTCGACGCGTGCAAGGGCGGCGCGCCGGCCTGCTCGAATTTCGAGTACAGCGCGCCGTTCAGCGAGATGATTGTCCTCGGCGGCCTCGCGATTCGCATGAACCAGAAACTCGAATACGATTGCGTCGCGGGCAAGCTGACGAACATTCCAAATTCGGACCACCTGCTCACGAAGGAATACCGCAAAGGCTGGGAGTTGCCCTGTTAAGGGGCAAATTCAGCCACGGATTTGACGGATCGAATGGATTCGGTTCGCTTCTGATCTGAATCGTCCCGGCGGGCGTCGTTAGAGCAATTTAAGAAACGCCGTTTCCGGGTTGAAACCCGGAGGGTTTCCGGAATGTAGCCGGGGGTGGAGCGAAGCGGAACCCCCGGTTACGGATTATATTCTACGTCGGCCCCGGAAGGGGTCGCGGAAACACCGTCCCGACGGCTACGGCAAGATTTAATACGCTCTAGTCGCTCGACGGAGAGACGAATCCCTTCTTGTTCACCACGATCCGCGCGCCAAACTCGCCGAGGGTGAAGAGTCAGCCGATCGTCACTTACCTTCGTTGGCATTCTTGATCGCGGCCATCAACGGCTCCTTCCCGGCGAGCACGTTGTACTCGCGATCGATGTAGGCAATCTTGCCAGTCTTGTCGATCAGAAAAGTCTGGCGCTTGGCGTATTCGAGTTCGCCGCGTTTCATGAGTTCGACGCCGTACGCCTTGATGATGTCGTGTTTCGGATCGCCGAGGACCGGGAACGGCAGCTTGTGCTCGTCCTTGAACCGGTTGCTCTCGGCCTGCTCGTCGATGCTAATCGCGAGCACAACGGTGTCGCTGCTCTCGAATGACGAGAAGTCGTCGCGGTACCCGCACATCTGCGTCGTGCAGCCGGACGTGAACGCCTTGGGATAAAATGCGAGCACGACGTTCTTGCCCTTGAGGTCGGACAACTTCTTCGCGTCGCCGATCTGGTCCTTCGACGTGCCTTCAGGGATGGTGAAATCGGGCGCGGCATCGCCAACGCTGAGAGGCTGGTCTTCCGCGGCGGGGCCGGTAGCGAGCATGACAAGAGCGGCGAAGGCCGCGAGAGACAGGGCGAGACGGTTCATGGCGGTTCTCCCGGTTGAGTCATACAGCCCGTTCACGTTACCCGTTGGCGTGTGTATATGCAAGTGAAAACTACCGGCCCGGAGTGCGCGCCCGCAGCCGCCCGCGCCGCCGATAGAGCACGGCGTGGCCGCGCTTGCCAATCGGTTCGATGGCGCCCATCTCGCGCAGGCAGTAGGCGGCCTTCTGCGCGAGCCAGCGCGGGCGGCCAAACGCGGCGGCCAATTCGGCGGTCGTGAATTCGTCTGGAAACCCCGCCGGGAGGTGGCGCATGAAGTCTTCGGGAGTCTCGAACAACCGCTGATCGACGACGTCGATCAGGTGGCGTTCCTGGATCACCCACCCTTTTCGCCGCCAGCCCCGTTTCGCGTCGTGGACGCGGATTTCTTCTTCGCGAATGAGCACCACCTGCAACGAGAAGTTCGGATGTTTCAACAATCCCGGCATTGAGACGAGTTCACGGAACACGTCCTCGAACTTGCCGCGCTTGGGCGATCGCCGCCGTTGGCGAGTCTCGGTCCCGTCGCCGTTCGTGGTCAGGCGGACGATCCACTTTTCCTGCGCGATGGGGTGGACGAGGATCACCTTGTGCCGTTCGGTCAGCGCCAGCAGCTTCCGGCGGATGGAGGTGAAACTTTTGGTCTGAATCTCGACGAGGGTCTTGCCGCGCACAACGTCGATGACGAATCCGTCGATCGAGACTTCGGTCCTGCTGCGACCCTTCGCGCACCACTTCTTGAGCGCCGCGTGCAGCGGCTTCTCGTTCAGCGAACCGATTCGCGGCGCGTCCGCCTTTGATGCCCGGGGCACTCCGCGCCGCCCTACTTCTTCGCCGTCCGCGGGTTCTCCAGGTAATACACGCAGCCGTCCTCCGCGGCGACGATCAGGTCGGGTATGCCGTCCTTGTTCCAGTCAACGAGGCCTGGGGCAACGGTGTGACCCGCGAGTTTGTCCTCTGCGACGGGGCCCATGTTCTTGAAGCGGAACCCGCCGGGTTCATCGGCGACGTTCCTCCAGAAATCGACATTCTTGCCGTCGAGCATCAGGTCAATCTTCCCGTCGCCGTCCCAATCGCACAACGTGAACTTGCGGCGGCCACTCTTGCCCGCCCAGCCTTCGTTGAGGCGCAACGGCGCGCCGTGCTCATCAAGGAAAATGCGCGCGCCGGG
>CAYUZD010000443.1:0-2665 GCA_964449475.1 uncultured Nitrospirales bacterium | reverse complement strand
ATGGAGATGGGGTTCGTCGCGCGCATGGGCGATCTGCGTAACGGCGACCCGGAGATGGCGAAGATCCGCTTCATCGACGACGATTTCAAAGCGCTGTTTGCGTTCCTGAACGCGTTGAACGATGCGGGGACCCGCACGATGGAATTCCGCGGACCGCCGACCCAGGGCGGGCCGGTGGCGCCTTCGCGGTACGATTATCTGGTGAACGATTGATGGACGGAACGGACCAAATGGACAAGAAAAGGGCGGGCGCTGAGGCCCGCCCGGACTTCCATTGATCGTGCGGCGGCCCGCCGCTAGTTCTTCTGCAGGTGCTGCTTGAACCAGTCGAGGGCCAGTGTCGCGCCCTGGACGTAGCGGGCCTGGTAGATGCCGTAGTGCTGGATGCCGGGTTCGACGTGGTACTTCGCGGGGACCTTGTCCTTCACGATGTCGTACGCCTTACCGGCGTGGTCCATGCGGTCGAACAGTTCCTCGTTCTCCGCGTCGATGAAGAGGACGGGCACCTTGAGTTCCGCGGCGCGCTCGACGGGGTAGTAATACGCGAAGCGTTCGAGATTGGGCGTGCCGCGCAAACCCTCGAACACGTTTTCGCCTTGCGGGACCGGCGGCGCTTCGCCACGCGCTCGCTTGATCTCCATTTCGTGCGTGCCGGCGAGTCCGCCCGACTCGGCGTAGGGCGCGGCGGCGGCTTCGCGGGCGTCCATCGCGCCGACCTGCGAGACGATGCACTTGACGCGTGGATCGTCCACCGCGGTCTGCAGCACGAGCCCGCCGCCGAAGCTCGTGCCCCAGAGCCCGATGCGGCCGCGGTCCACCAGCGGTTCGCCTTCGAGAAAGTTCAACGCGTTATGGATGTCCTCGAGTTGATCGCGCGGGTCCACGAGTTCGCGGATGGCCTGCGCGGTGACCGTGACGTTGCCGTCCTTGTCAGGCTTGGGCATGTCGCCCTTCACAACGAGGCGGCTGTCGCTCTCGCCCCAGCCGCGGTAGTCGAACGCGAGCACGACGAACCCGCCCGCGGCGAAGCGCGGCGCATAAGTGCGGTTCAGGTGTTCCTTGACGCCGCCCCAGCCGTGGCACAGGATGATCGCGGGGAGTTTGTCGCCTTCCTTGGCGTCCTTCGGATAGAAAAGGTTGCCGGCGAGACGGGTGCCGTCGCTCCAGATGGTGACGGCGCGCGACGCGACGGCGTCGTTCGGTTGGGCGAATGCGGGGAGTGCCGCGAGCAATAATGCCGCGAGCAGAAGCACGGGCCCAAGCGAGGCGCGCGCAGGCCTGCCGCACGTAACGTCTTCAGGAATTCGCTTCATGGTGGGTTTCTCTCCGTGTAATTTCGCCGTGCCGGGTGCGGGCATTGGCGGGCCGCAGGGGGTTGATGCTACCCTAGTAGCCAGATAAACGCGAGTGCGCGGGAATATATCACGCAGGCGGCCCGTTCCTCGTATGCAGGCGGCGCGAGTTTTCGGGGGAGAATTCGCCGCACACCCAGGAGAATGCACAATGCCACCGCTTTACGATCCGGAAATGGTCAAGCCGATGGAGCACGAACTACAAAACGTCGGCGTCAAATCGCTGCGCAGCGTGGAAGACGTGAACAAGGCGATCACGCAGACACCGGGGACCGCGCTGCTGGTGATCAACTCGGTGTGCGGGTGCGCGGCGGGGAGCTGCCGGCCGGGGGTGACGCTGGCCCTGCAGAACGAAAAAATTCCGGACAACCTGTACACCGTGTTCGCGGGCGTGGACATGGAGGCGGTACAGCGCGCGCGCGAACTCATGACGGGCGTGCAGCCATCTTCGCCGAACGTGGCGTTGTTCCAGGACGGCAAGCTGTTGGGGATTCTCGAACGGCGGCACATCGAGCGGATGTCGGCGGTGGACATTGCGAACGCGCTGACGAAGGTGTTCAACGAGTATTGCACGCGCACGGGCCCTTCGGTGCCGAGAGAAGTGTTCGAGCAGAATGGGCACGTGGACACGTGCGGATCGACGATTCCGCTTTACAAGGGGAACTGACGTAGCACAGGATGCACAGGCCTAAGCACACCCCGCTCAGGCCTGCCACCCACGGAGTGAGAGTTCCGGGCGGTGTGGCCGGTTGGTCCCGCCGCCCGTTTTGTATCCGGAGGCAAAGGCATGACTGATGAGCGGTGGCCCGGTTCGCGGCGCAACTACTTCCGCGCCGCGTGCGGGCTTGGCGGGCTCGCGGTGATTCTGGGGGCTTTCGGGGCACACGGGCTTGAGACGCGACTGGACGCGGAGCATTTGGACGTTTGGCACACGGCGGTGCAGTACCACTTTTATCATGCGCTGGCGCTGCTGGCGCTCTCGTGGGGCGGGGGCGGTGAATGGACGAGGTGGGCGTCGCGGGCCTGCGGGGCTTGGGTGTTCGGCGTGGCGGTGTTTTCGGGGTCGCTGTATGTGCTCGCCGTGACGGGCGTGGGTTGGCTGGGCGCGATCACGCCGTTCGGCGGCCTCGCGTTTATTCTTGGGTGGGCGTTTGCGATCGGGGCGGTGGCGGGCGGCGGACGGCGGCACGACTAGGCTGAACCCCGCTTAGGCGGTGGCACCCGCGGATGTGGAACGGCTCGCCGCGAGGCCGGGTACAGGCTTAAGCTGAAGTGCGCTTAAGCCTGCCACCCACGACTGTAGAACCGATCGC
>CAYUZD010000442.1:0-2667 GCA_964449475.1 uncultured Nitrospirales bacterium | reverse complement strand
AGGTCGTGAACGCGAACATGCTGATGCGGCAGCACCTCGCGGAGATCCAGCGTTTTCCGAACCGGCAATTGCTTCCCGCGCAATAACGGCGCGGCTTTTGACAGTCCGGGCAGGCGGCAGTAGACTGGATTCCGCCGTCGAACCGCCGGAAGGAAACCGCATCGCATGTCGCGCGTGCTTGTGCCGATCGCCGAAGGGTCCGAGGAACTCGAGGCCATCACGATCGTCGATGTACTTCGCCGCGCGGGTGTCGAAGTCACGATCGCGGGCCTTACGGACGAGCCCGTGATCATGAGCCGGCACACGGTGATTTTGCCCGACGCCGCGCTGGATGAGGCGCTCGAGGAAGACTTCGACATGGTCGTGCTCCCCGGCGGCCTGCCCGGCGCGGACAACCTCGACAAGGACGAGCGCATCCACGCGCTCCTGCAGAAACAGGCGTCGCACGGGAAGTTCGTCGCGGCGATTTGCGCGGCGCCGCGCGTGCTCGCGCATGCCGGCCTGCTCGACGGCAAGACCGCGACCAGTTACCCCGGTTTCCTCGAGCTTCCCGATCGCCCCGAGGTGAAGTCCACCGGGTCGCCGCTCGAGTGCGACGGCAACATCGTCACGTCGCGCGGGCCGGGCACCGCGCTCGATTTCGCGCTCAAGCTGGTCGAACTCCTCGAGGGCAATACCAAGCGCGACGAGGTCGAGGCGCGCCTCCAGCGGCCCTAGGACGCGCGACGATGCCGGACGATTTCGTGAACCCCGTTGACCATCTCGAGCCCGCGCGGCCGATCGAGGGGCGCGGCGCCGCGCCGGGAGCTGGGCCGGTGCAACACGCCACCGTGCGCGGGCGCGTCGTGGCCGTGCATCGCCGGACGCCGCAGCACGCGGAGTCCCACCGGCTCGACGCGAGCGTCGGCGCGCAGACGCACAGCGAGGTCGTCATTCAGATCGACGAAGGCGACGTCGGCGACCTGGTCGGCAAGCGCGTCGCCATCCATTACCGGGACGAGTGAACGCGCGGCGGGCGGCCGCGCTGGGAAGGGGAGGGAGTCATGGCCAAAATGTCATGGGTGAGGTTTCGCGGATTCATCGCAGGCGTGGTCGCGCTGATCCTGGTGCTCGTGCTCGTGTCGATCGGTTCCGCCGCGCTCGGGATGGACATCCCGGTGCTTAACACGATCGCGGGCTTCTTCGGCGTCGAGGTCGCGCAGGGATAGCGCGCCTCACATCTCGATCAGCACCTTCAACACGTCGCGCTCCCCGGCGCGCGCGAGCGCGCGTAGCGCGTCGCCCAGGTCGTACCGGTCGGTGATCAGCGGCGACACCTGCACCGTCCCGCGCGAGAGCGCGTCGAGCGCCGGGCGGAACGGTCCGCAGCGCGAGCCGATCACGCGGACTTCCTGGATGACGGGGACGGAGAGGTCGAACGCGGTCGGGTGCGCGACGGTGGTCTTGAGCACGATCGTGCCCTCCGGCCGCACGAGTTCGAGCGCGCGCGGGAAGCCCTCGTAGGATCCCGTCGCCTCGACGACGAAGTCCGCCTGGCCGCGTTCGATCGGGTCGCCCGCGCGTGCCGTCGGCAGGCCCAGCCCGCGCAGCAACTCGAGCTTCCACTCGTTGTTGCCGACCACGAGCAGGTTCTTCGTGTGCTGAAACAGCACCTGCGCGATGAGGTTGCCCAGCCGACCGTCGCCCAACACCACGACGCGGTCCGAGGCGTCGATGGTCACCTGCTCGAGGATGCGGAACGCCGCCGCGAGCGGTTCGGTGAACACCGCCGCCTCGTCCGAGACGTTCTCGGGCACGAGGTGCAGGTTTTCCTCGGGGAGCGTGAGGTACTCCGCGAACGCGCCGTTCCGGCCCTGGATGCCGAGGACGCTGCGGTGCATGCAGTGGTGCGGCAGCTCCATCTGGCACAGCGGACAGCGGTGGCACACGCAATTGATCTCGCCGACCACGCGGCGTCCGACGAGGTCCCGGTTCGCCGCGTCCGCCACGACGCCGACAAACTCGTGGCCTAGCACGCCGCGGAAATTCATGTATCCGCGCACGATTTCGAGGTCGGTCTTGCAGATCCCGGCCTTGAGCACGCGCACCAGCGCCTCGCCGCTTTCCGGCTGCGGCGCGGGCACGTCACCCAGCGTGAGTTCTCCTGTGAAGACAACGGCGCGCATCGGCCTCGCGGAGCCGCCGGGCCGCGGGTTGCAGCGATCCGCCGGGGTCGGTCAGAATGCGGCGCTCGTCCCCGGCCCTTCCCGCGGTGAGCGGCGGTTTCCGCCGCGGACACGGCCCTCGCGCGGAGTATAGTGCATGGCAAGCGGGCGTTACCAAGGTGTGATCCTCGCCGCGGGCCATGGCTCGCGCATGGGGCCGTTCGGCGACTCGGTGCCGAAGCCGATTGCGCCGGTGTGCAACAAGCCGCTGCTGGCGTATCAGCTTGAACACCTCCGCGGGCTCGGCATCGACGACGTGATCATCGTGATCGGCCACCTCGGCCGGCGCATCGTGGATACCCTGGGTGACGGTTCGGCCTACGGCGTCCGCATCCGGTATGTCGAGCAGGAGAAGCGCCTCGGGCTCGCGCACGCCGTCGGCCAGCTCGAGCGGCATGTCTCGAGTCCGTTCGTGCTGATGCTTGGCGACATCTTCTTCGAGGTGGACGACCTCGCCCAGATG
>CAYUZD010000441.1:0-2693 GCA_964449475.1 uncultured Nitrospirales bacterium | reverse complement strand
CAAGGTGATGTTTTTCGTGGCGCCGAAGATCATCGGCGGGCGCGACGCGGTGCCGTCGGTGGGCGGCGCGGGCGTGAAGACGATGAACGAGGCGATTTTGTTGCGCGACATGAAGGCGACGCCGGTCGGCGAAGACGTCCTGATCGAGGCGTACGTGGTGCAGGAATAGGCATGTTTACGGGAATCATCGAGGAAATCGGCGTGGTTTCGGCGCGGAACGGCGCGGCGCTGACGATCCTGGCGAAGGGCGTGCTGGACGGTATTGCGATCGGCGACAGTGTCGCGATCGACGGCGCTTGCATGACGGTGGTGGCGTTCACGGCGATGTCGTTTCGCGTGCAGGTGTCGCCGGAGTCATTCGCGAAGACGACATTGGGCGACCTGAAGCCGGGCGACGCGGTCAACCTCGAACGCGCGATGGCGGCGGGCGACCGGTTCGGCGGGCACTTCGTGCAGGGGCACGTGGACGGTGTGGGCCGTGTCGAGCGCGTGCAGCCGATGGGCGAGTTTCAGGTGTGGTCGTTCCAGGCGCCGGCGGACGTGGCGAAGTACCTCGTTCCGAAGGGGTCGGTGACGATCGACGGCATCAGTTTGACGGTGGTGGATCCGCGCGGTGAGTCGTTCGATGTGGCGGTGATCCCGGAGACGCTCAACCGGACGAAGCTGCATACGAAGAAAGCGGGCGACCGCGTGAACATGGAAGCGGACATACTGGGCAAGCACATTTACCACTATGTGCGCGGGTCCGGCGGCGGCATCAGCAAGGAATCCCTCGCGCGGCACGGGTTCGCGTGAAGAAAGGCAGGGCGTATGCCCCAATCGATACCGAAAATACTTGAAGACCTGCGGCAAGGCCGGATGATCATCCTCGTGGACGACGAGGACCGCGAGAACGAAGGCGACCTCGTGGTCGCGGCGGAGAAGGTGACGCCGGAGGCGATCAACTTCATGGCGAAACACGCGCGCGGGCTGATCTGTCTCGCGCTGACGCCGGAACGCATCGCTGAGTTGCACCTGCCGCCGATGGCGACGGAGAACAGCTCGCGATTCAGCACGGCGTTCCACGTGTCGATCGAGGCGGCGACGGGCGTGACGACGGGGATCAGCGCGGCGGACCGCGCGCGGACGGTCCAGGTGGCGGTCGACCCTGCGTCGAAGCCGGCGGATCTGGTGCGGCCGGGGCACGTGTTCCCGCTGCGGGCGCGCGAGGGGGGGGTACTGGTGCGCGCGGGGCAGACGGAGGGATCGGTCGATCTCGCTCGGATGGCGGGGATGTATCCGGCGGCGGTGATCTGCGAGATCATGAACGACGACGGGACGATGGCGCGGATGCCGCAACTGCGCGAGTTCGCGAAGCAGCACGATATGCGGATTTGCAGCGTGGAGAGCATCATCAAGTACCGCCGGTTGAACGAACAGTTGGTGCGGCGCGCGGCGGAGACGACGCTGCCGACGGAACACGGCGACTTCCGGCTGGTGGCGTATGAGACGGCGGTGGATAACCAAAACCATCTTGCGCTGGTGAAGGGCGACATAGCCGGGAAGAAGGACGTGCCGGTGCGCGTGCACTCGGAGTGCATGACGGGCGATGTGTTTCATTCGATGCGATGCGACTGCGGAAGCCAGTTGCACGAGGCGATGCGGATCATCGACCGCGAAGGCGCGGGCGTGCTGGTGTACATGCGGCAGGAGGGGCGCGGAATCGGGCTGGTGAACAAGATCAAGGCGTACGAGTTGCAGGACCAGGGCATGGACACCGCGGAGGCGAACCTGCACCTCGGGTTCGACCCGGACCCGCGCGAGTACGGGATTGGGGCGCAGATCCTGCGGGACCTGGGCATCACAACGATGCGGCTGATCACGAACAACCCGATCAAGCGGGCGGGGTTGCAGGGATACGGTCTCGAGATTACGGGACGGATACCGATTGAGATTCCGGCGAATCCGTACAATGCGAAGTACCTGAAGACGAAACGCGACAAGTTCGGTCATCTGTTGGCGGAATTTGGATCGACAGACGAGACCTCGGACAAGACGGGGACGGACGGGGAAGGGAGTGTGCGGTCATGACGAAGACACTGGAAGGCGACTTCAATGGGAACGCTAAGAAGATCGGCATCGTGGTGTCGCGATTCAACGCGTTCATCAGCGAGAAGCTGCTGGAGGGCGCGCTGGACGGCTTGACGCGACACGGCGTGAACGAGAAGGACGTGACGGTGGCGTGGACGCCGGGCGCGTTCGAGATCCCGCTCGTGGCGAAGAAGCTGGCGGAGTCGAAGAAGTTCGATGCGGTGATCGCGCTCGGGTGCGTAATCCGCGGCGCGACGCCGCACTTCGACTACGTCGCGGGTGAGGCGGCGAAGGGCGTGGGGCAGGCGTCGTTGCAGACGGGTGTGCCGGTGATTTTCGGCGTGCTGACGACGGACACGATCGAACAAGCGATCGAGCGCGCGGGCACGAAATCGGGCAACAAGGGGTTCGACACGGCGATGGCGGCCATTGAGATGGCCAACCTGATCGGCAAACTGTGAGCGGATCGACGCAATCGATACGGCGGCGCGCGCGCGAGCGGGCGCTCGAATTTTTGTACGGCATCGCGCACACCGGCGGGGACTGGCGCGACGCGTTGCCGGACTTCTGGGAGACGTTTGCGACGCGGGAGGGTTCGCGCGAGTACGCGGAGGAGTTGATTG
>CAYUZD010000440.1:0-2722 GCA_964449475.1 uncultured Nitrospirales bacterium | reverse complement strand
TACGCAGCCGCGGCCGAGGCGTATGCGTCGGCATCGGCGCAGCCGGAGACGGCCGAGGACGCCGCACGTCCCACGGAAACCGAGTACTGGAATGCGTACCAGCGCGCGAACGCGCTGTTTGCGCTGGGCCGGTTCGAGGACAGCCTCGCGCTCTACGATTTCATCGGCAAGTCGGCCGCGCGCGTGGCGCGGGACGCACGCGTGCGCGCCGAGGCGGCGCGGCTGGAGCAGCGGCGCGCGGGCGGTCCGCCGGCCCGTGCGGACGAGGCCGGGGGATGACGACGCTTCGATCCGGCAGCATCGCGGCGCGGATGTCGGACCATTACGCGCGGCAGATCGCGTGGGTGGAGTCGTCGCTGGCGGCGCTGGACGCGATGAACGCGCTGCCGGTGGATGCGGACTGGGACGATGCAGTGAAGGCGGACGCGCAGCGGGCGGCGGAACTGAAATCGCTCGAAGCGGAGTTTACCGCGCTGAAAAAGGAATGGGACTCGACACCGGCGTTTCTTCCGGGCGAGCGCAACGCGGTGCGCGCACTGGCGGACCGGTTCGCCGCGCTGGCGGGGGAATTCCAGACGAAGTTGGAGGCGTTCGTCGCGAAGATGGCGGACGCGGGCGGCGCGGTGCAGGGGGAACTCGGCACGCTGCGGAAGGCGCGCGACGTGATGCAGAAGTTTTCGGCGGGATCGCCGTCGGGCGGCGGATTCGTCGATCGCCGGGCGTGACGCGAACGATGACGGCGCGGGGGAGCGAGGGGGACCACGGAACGGCTTCGGCCGTGGAGGGTGTATCCAGTGCGCCCAGTGTGCCGGGCGGGCGCGGACCGGCGGATCTCTCGGCGATCGCGCAGGCGTTCGAACGATTCACGCAGTCCACGGCGCGGATGGAGGAGTCGTACCGCCTGCTCGAGGCGCGCGTGCACTCGCTCGACCGCGAATTGCAGGACAAGAACCGGGATCTCACGCTCGCGACTGAATATCTCAAGGCGGTGCTGGACAGCATGAGCGACGGCGTGATCGCCGTGAACTCGGGCGGAGACATCACGACATTCAACCGCGCGGCGGCGCAGATACTCGATCGGGACCCTCAGCGGGTGCTCGGCCGGCAGTATCGGGAAGAATTCGGTCCCGGTCCGTCGCCACAGGCCGCGCCGCGGCTGCGTGAACTGGAGACACACCGCGGCGTGAAGGTGCCGGTGAGCGAGCGGGCGGCGCCGATCGCGGACGCGTCGGGCGAGCGGCTGGGCACGGTGTTCGTGTTTCAGGATCTGCGGGAACTGGAGGCGTTGCGCGAGGAAGTGCGGCGGAAGGATCGGCTCGCGGCGCTGGGCCAGATGGCGGCGACGATTGCGCACGAGATTCGGAACCCGCTGGGAGGAATTCAGGGGTTCGCGGCGCTGTTGCAGCGCGACGTGCCGGAGGACGACCCGCGGCGGCGGCTGGTCGAGCGGATCCTCGCGGGCACGAAGAGTCTGGACCGCGTGGTGAACGAATTGCTGGAGTACACGCGGCCGGTCGAATTGAAAATCGAGGACGTAGACGCGCGGGGGATCGTATCGGGCGCGATCGAGTATCTGCCGCCGGCGCCGCGCGGCGTGGCGATCCGGAACCATGCGCCAGCAGGACTGGCGGTCCGCGGGGACGCGCAGAAGTTGCGGCAGGTCCTGCTCAATATCCTGTTGAACGCGGTGCAGAGCGTGGGCGAATCGGGCGAGATTGACGTTCGGTGCGCGCAGGACGGCGGCGAACTCGTCATCGAGGTGAGTGACACCGGCCCGGGGATTGCGCCGGAACATCTGGACAAGGTGTTCATGCCGTTCTTCACGACGCGCGAGAAGGGGACCGGGCTGGGACTGGCGGCCGCGTCGAAGATCGTCGAGACGCACGGCGGCCGGATTGAAGCGGCGAACGAGCCGGGACGCGGCGCGACGTTTCGCGTGCGGTTGCCGCGGAAGGGGGAAGGGACGTGACCGCGAACATTCTCGTCATTGACGACGAAGACATCATGCGGGAGTACGTGGAGGAGTCGCTGGTGCGCGCGGGACACTCGGTACGGTCCGCGTCGAACGGGAAGGACGGGCTCGCGGCGTTGAAGGCCGGGTCGTACGACCTGGTGGTGACCGATTTGAAGATGGCGCCGATGGACGGGCTCGAAGTGGTCAAGCGCGTTCGGCGGGACCATCCGTCGGCGCGGTGCATCGTGATGACGGCGTACGGGACGATCGAGACGGCGGTGCAGGCGATGAAAGACGGGGCCGAGGACTACATCCTCAAGCCGTTCACGCCGGACGAGCTGGAACTGGCGGTGACGCGGGCGCTGGAGCGGGCGAAACTTGCGGAGGAGAACCGCTACCTGCGGCAGGCGTTGAACGAACCGTTTCAGTTCGAGTCGATGATCGGCAAGAGCGCGGCGATGCAGAAGGTGTACGACCAGATCCGGAAGGTAGCGTGCAGCAAGTCGACCGTGCTGATTCGCGGGGAGAGCGGTACGGGCAAGGAACTCGTGGCGCGCGCGATTCATTTCACGGGGGATCGCAAAGACAAACCGTTCATCAAGGTGAACTGTGCGGCGCTGTCCGCGGGGCTGCTCGAGAGCGAGTTGTTCGGTCACGAGAAGGGCGCGTTCACGGGCGCGCACGATCGCAAGGTCGGACGGTTCGAGTTGGCCGACGGCGGGACGCTGCTGCTGGACGAAGTGAGCGAGATGTCGGTCGAGTTGCAGC
>CAYUZD010000439.1:0-2751 GCA_964449475.1 uncultured Nitrospirales bacterium | reverse complement strand
ACCGTCATCGCGCAGAGCCTGATCCAGCACGGCTTCAAGCAGGTCACCGCCGGCGCGAACCCGATGCAGCTCAAGCGAGGCATGGAGAAGGCGCTCGAAGTCGTCATCGCCGAGATTGCCGCCGCCTCGAAGAAGATCAAAAGCAAGGAAGAGATCGCGCAGGTCGCCACCATCTCCGCGAACGGCGACAAGGAAATCGGCAACATGATCGCCAACGCGCTCGAGAAGGTTGGCGACGACGGCGTGGTCACGATTGAGGAAGGCAAGGGCCTGCAGACCGAAGTCGACGTCGTCGACGGGATGGAATTCGACCGCGGCTATCTCTCGCCCTACTTCGTCACGAAGCCGGAGACGATGAAGTGTGAACTCGAGGACGCGTACGTCCTTTGTTACGAGAAGAAGATCAGCTCGATGCAGGACATGCTGCCGATGCTGCAGTCCGTCGCCCAGTCGGGCAAGCCGCTCCTCATCATCTCCGAGGAAGTCGAGGGCGAGGCGCTCGCCACGCTCGTCGTGAACCGCCTGCGCGGCATCCTCAAGATTTGCGCCGTGAAGGCCCCGGCCTTCGGCGATCGCCGCAAGGAAATCCTCCGCGACATCGCCACCATCACTGGCGGCACGTACGTCTCCGAAGACCTCGGCATGAAGCTCGAGAGCGTATCGCTCGCCGACCTCGGCCGCGCCAAGAAGATCGAAGTCACCAAGGACGTCACCACGATCATCGAAGGTGCCGGCAAGAAGAAGGACGTCCAGGCGCGCTGCGAACTCATCCGCAAGTCCATCGAGACCACCACGTCCGACTACGACCGCGAGAAGCTACAGGAACGTCTCGCCAAGCTCGCGGGCGGCGTCGCCGTCATCCGTGTCGGAGCGGCGACCGAGATCGAGCTCAAGGAAAAGAAACAGCGCACGCAGGACGCGCTCGCCGCGACGCGCGCCGCCATCGAAGAGGGCATCGTCCCCGGCGGCGGCACCACGCTCGTGCGGGTGCGTGAGAAGATCAGCGAACTCAAGCTCAAGGGCGACCAGAAGACCGGCGCGCAGATTCTCTTCGACGCGCTCGCGTCCCCGCTCTACCAGATCGCGGCCAACGCCGGCATGGAAGGCGCCGTCGTCGTGGACGAGGTCGTGAACGCGAAGACCAGCATCGGCCTCGACGCCGCCACCGGCGAAATGGTCGACCTCGTCAAGAGCGGCATCATCGACCCCGCCAAGGTCCTGCGCACGGCCTCGCAGAATGCTGTCAGCGTCGCCGGCGCGTTCATCACCACCGAGTGCCTCATCGCCGACAAGCCCGAGGAGAACAAGGGCGGCGGCGCGCCGGGCGGCGGTGGTCACGGCGGCGGCATGGGCGGTATGGGTGGCATGGGCGGCATGCCCGGCATGATGTAAGCCGGTTTCCATACATTGAAACGCGGCGCGGGTGTAGTCCCGCGCCGCGTTTCGCTTTTTGGAGGGGTCCCCGCCCCGAGTGTTACCATCGGGCCATCACGCACCGGCGCGATCCGCGCCCCGATTCCTGGAGGCCCGCACGATGTCCTTCCCACTCCGCGGACTGACCCGATTGTCGCTGCTCCTCGCGCTGTCTTGCCTGCTCGTCCAGTGCGGCGCACCCGAACCCACCGCCACCGATTCGCCCCCGGCCGCCCCGGCCACTGAAGCCTCGGCCGTCACACCCGAAGACGGCGATACGCTGGTCGAAAACGAGAGCGCCGAACCCGCCCATCTCAACATCCTGCTCGCCACGGCCGATGCCTATTCGAACTACATCTGCAGCCACATCCAGGAAACCATGCTGAAGATGAACAACGACACGCTCGAATTCGAGCCGCACCTGGCCGAACGCTGGGAAATCAGCGACGACCATCTCCATTACACCTTTTATCTACGCAAAGACATCAAGTTCAGCGATGGCGTCCCGCTCACCGCCAACGACGTCAAGGTGACGTACGAACTCATCATGAATCCCGCCAACGACACCGCCGACCTGCGCAATTACCTGCAGGACATCGAACACGTCGAGGTGATCGACGACCACACCATCCGCTTCGACATGACGAAACCCTACTTCCGCCACCTGCTCACGCTCGGCCTGTTCAACATCTTCCCCGCGCACATCTATGGCCAAGGCGACCTCAACCAGCACCCGAACAACCGCAACCCCATCGGCTGCGGGCCGTACGTCTTCGAGAGCTGGGCCACCGGCGATCGCGTCGTGCTCCGGCGCAATGAGAACTACTGGGGCCAGCGGCCCTACCTCGACAAGCGCGTCTTCCGCATCATTCAGGACGACAACGCCGCGTTCCAGGCCCTCGAACGCCACGACATCGACAAGAGCGAAGTCCAGCCCGAGCAATGGGCGCGCCGCACGAGCAATCCAAGGTTCGAGAAGGAATTCCAGAAACTCGTTCTCGATTCGCCCATCCCCGGCTACCTCAGCCGCTTCAACTACATCGGTTGGAACATGCGCAAGCCGCAGTTTGCCGACAAGCGCGTCCGCCAGGCGCTCTGCATGCTCTTCGACCGCGAAAGCGTCATCGAGAACATCTGGAAAGGCTACGGCGAAGTCGCCGTCAGCGACATCTACTACAAGGCGCCCGACCACGATCCGAATCTCAAGCCGTGGCCCTTCGATCCCAACCGCGCCAAGCAGCTTCTCGACGAGGCCGGATGGAAGGACTCCAACGGCGACGGCATCCGGGACAAGGACGGACAGAACCTCGAATTCGAACTCAGCTACGGCTCCAGCGT
>CAYUZD010000438.1:0-2760 GCA_964449475.1 uncultured Nitrospirales bacterium | reverse complement strand
CGAACCTGTTCGCCGGCGGCTGGGTCGAGGTGCTGCACTTCTGGTCGCTCTGCGTCGAGGAACAGTTCTATCTGGTGTGGCCGCTCCTCGTGCTGTTGACGACCCGGCGGCAACTCATTGGCGTGTGCATCGCCTGTATTGCCGGCGCGTTGGCGATGAGAGCGTACTTCGCCACCGAGCAGTACAACCCCGAGCCGTACTTCTTCACGCTGTGCCGGATCGACGACCTCGCGGCGGGCGCGTTCGTCGCGGCGATCGCGCGTGGCCGCGGCGGGATGGAGCGGCTGGCGGCGTGCGCGCCGTGGGCGGCGATCCTCGCGCTGTGGGTACTGCTGGGCGTCGGCATGGAGGTTGGGCATTTCTTTCAGCTCGACGCGCGGGTGCAGACTTGGGGCTATTCGGCGTTCGGCGTGCTGTATGCGTCGCTGGTGGTGTTCGCGTTGATCGGAAGCGCGCGGGGACGGTTCACGTGGCTATTGCGTAGTCCGGTGCTGCGGTCGTACGGCAAGTACAGCTACGCGATTTACATTTTCCACTGGGGCCTGTCGCCGTTGCTGTTCGCGCGGATCGCGCCGCTCGATACGATGACGGAGCAGTTCGGATCGCAGACGGCGGCCTTGGCCGTGCGCGTGGTCGTCGTCGCGATCGTCTCGTGGGGGATTGGATGGGTCAGTTGGCACGCTTACGAGAAGCACTTCCTGAAGCTGAAGCGGTTCTTCTATTCGGATTCAACTATCCGTTCTTCTTCTCGAAGTCGCGCATGAACGCGATGAGCGCGTCGACGCCTTCGGGCGGGAAGGCGTTGTAGATGGACGCGCGCAGGCCGCCGACGGAGCGGTGGCCCTTGAGTTGTTTGAGGCCGGCGGCGTCGGCTTCCTTGGCGAATTTTTTCTCGAGGTCCTCGGACGGGAGATTGAACGTGACGTTCATCGTGGAGCGGTGCGCGAGGTCGGCCGCGCCGCGATAGAACTCCGTCGCATCGATGGCGGCGTAGAGTTTCGCGGCCTTGGCGTCGTTGATTTTTTGCATCGCGGCGATGCCGCCCTGTTTCTGGAGCCAGCGCGTGACGAGCATCAAGAGGTAGATCGAATAGCACGGCGGCGTGTTCAGCATGGACTCGGCCTCGGCGTGCGTCTGGTAGCGGAAGATGGACGGGATGTCCTTGCGCGCGCCCTCGGCGAGGTCCTTGCGGATGATGACGACGGTGACGCCGCTGGGGCCCAGGTTCTTCTGCGCGCCGGCGTAGATGACGCCGAACCGGCTGACGTCGATCGCGCGCGAGCAGATGTCGGACGACATGTCCGCGACGAGCGGCGCGGCGGTTTTCGGGAAGGCCTTCCACTGCGCGCCGGAGATGGTCTCGTTGCTGGTGAGGTGGACGTACGCCGCGCCGGGCGTTTCCTTGATGTCGGCCGGCGCGGGCACGCGGCACGGCCGCGCAGCGTTCGTGTCAGCGATGACGTTTACCTTGCCGAGCGATTTTGCTTCGTCGATGGCCTTCTTGCCCCATGCGCCCGACAGCGTGTAGTCGGCGGTCTGGCCGGCGTGCAGCAGGTTCATAGGGATGAGCGCGAACTCGGTCGTCGCGCCGCCCTGCAGGAACAGGACGTGATACGTGTCCGGAATGCCGAGGAGCGTGCGCAGGTTTTTCTCCGCCTCGGCCTGTATCGCGATGTATTCGTCGCCGCGGTGCGACATTTCCATGACGGACATGCCGGAGTCCTGGTAATCGAGCATTTCGGCCTGCGCCTGCTTGAGGACGTCCTTGGGCAGGACGGCGGGTCCGGCGCTGAAGTTGTAGAGGGTGGTCATACGACGCGAATGCTCCTTGAAAACACCGCGCCCGGCGCGGCGGCGAGTGGAAAGGCCGGTACTCTAGAGGAAGTCATGCGCACGGCGCAATCGGGCCAATCGGGGCCAAAAAAGTGAGCGGCGATGGCGGGTTACGCCATCGCGCACTCAAGGAGGTGTTAAGACTCGGTGCCCTGGTCCGGTGGGATGGCCGGGCCGTACTGCGAGCGGCCGTGTCTCGTATGTCGACATCCGTGTCGGGTATGCCTCGACGTCCGTGTCTCGGCCGGTACGCTTTAGTTATCGGCGGGAAGGGGCGGTGACTTTAGCGCGGCGGAACAGGCTCAAGCTGAACTTCGCTTGAGCCTGCCACATGGCCCCAAAGCGGAGGTCGCTTGGGCGTGGCACATGGATCTGTTGAATCGGTGCGGGTTCGGGGTATTGGCTACACGCCTTGCTCGATTTGGAGGCGCTCTAGGGCCTTTAGGCGGTCGCGGTAGATGGCGGCTTCTTCGAACTCCATTTTTTCGGCAGCGGCGTTCATTTTTTTGCGGAGGTCGCGGATGGAGACCTCAAGTTTGCCGTAATCGACGGCCTCTTCGGCGGCTCGTTCGATGGCGCGGTAGCGTGACTGGCGGCTGTTGGGCATGACGCGCTCGATTTCGCGTATGGCCTTCTCGACGGAGCGCGGCGTGATGTTGTGCGCTTCGTTATACGTGACCTGCTTGGCGCGGCGGCGGTTGGTCTCGCCGATGGCGCGTTTCATCGAGCCGGTTTCGGTGTTGGCGTACATGATCACGCGGCCGCTAATGTTGCGCGCGGCGCGGCCGATGGTCTGGACGAGGCTGGTCTCGGCGCGGAGGTACCCCTCCTTGTCGGCGTCGAGGATGGCCACGAGCGAGACCTCGGGCAGGTCGAGCCCTTCGCGCAGCAGGTTGATGCCGACCAGCACGTCGAAGTCGCCGGCGC
>CAYUZD010000437.1:0-2767 GCA_964449475.1 uncultured Nitrospirales bacterium | reverse complement strand
TGGCGGAGACGGATGGGAATCGAACCCACCAATCGTGCGTGGCACGATTCACCGGTTTTGAAGACCGGGGGAGCCACCAGGCCCCGTTCGTCTCCGCGGGTACTCTAACAGAGTCGGCGCGACTCAAGATTCTTCGCGCGCGGGGTCAACGACGAACTCGCGGCTGTCGCCGCGCCGTCGCGTGAAGCGTTGCGCGTCGAGGTAGTCGAGCAGCGGGATCAGGTACTTGCGCGAGACGCCGAGCGCGGCCTTCGCGTCTTTGGTCTCGAACGGTTGCCGGGCTGACAACGCCGCGATCAGACGCTGTTTGGCGAGTTCGACGGTGTCCCGGTGAAATACAATCGTGTTCGAGAGGGTCTTCGGCTGAGTGGGCGAATACACGGGGACCAAGTCGCCCGCATCGACGAGTCGGCGGTAGACGCGGTTTCGCACGCGGTCCGGTCCGACGGCGTCGGTGATGCTTGGGGGTTCGAGCCCTGCGTCGCGGAAGCTGGCTTCGATTTCGTCGGCGAGTCCCGCGTCCTCTGGAATAAGTGTGGTCGTTTCCGGACGCGGAGCAGAAAGTTTCTCAGCGAGTTCGGGCCGGGCGACACGTCCGTCTTCGAGCGCGGCCAATCTCAAGGCCGCAGCAGCCGATCGGGCGTCGTCGAGCTGGAACCGATGGGTGCGGGCGAATGCCGGGAGTTCTACTGCGTCCGGCTCGGCCTCAGCAACACGTAGCGCGAGTACATCGGCGACGTTGTGTGTCGCGAGCGCGTCCAGCGCGGAAATGGACTCCGGCGTGCGCGGCCGTCTGCGGTTCGTCGCGCCGAGGAAGGTCCCTCCGCCAATGGTGGTCACCGGCGACTCGGCCCGCAGTACGAAGCGTTCGCGAACGAGGAATGGAACCGCGTCGCGTGCTTCCAGTTGCGCGACGCAGGATCCGCCCGGTGCAAGTTCGTCTCGATCCAGGAATCGGGGCCGAACCAGAACCTCCGCCGTGCCGAAGAGCAGGCGCACGGAATCCCGCCCGCGGAGCGGCCGCGCCGCGCCTGGCAATAACGCGATACTTGCATCCAACAACGTCGCGGGCCGAATCGATCCGGGCGACGCGAGCACGAAGCCCCGTTGCAGATCCGATTTCTCGACCCCGCGCAGATTGACCGCCGTGCGGCGCCCCGGGATCCCCTGCGCGACGTGTTCGCCGTGCGACTCGATCTGCCGCACCCGCGCGAGGCGTCCGCCGGGATAGAACTGCACTTCATCCCCTTCCCGCAGCGCGCCGCGGCGCAGCGTGCCGGTGACGACGGTGCCGAATCCGCTCATCGAGAACACGCGGTCGATGGGCAGATACGCCGAACCTTCGTCCTCGTGCGCGCGCGCCGCCGCTACCAGCGATCCCAAGGCCTGACGCAACTCGTCCAGTCCAGAGCCGTCGAGCGCCGATGTTTGCAGGATAGGAGCCGACTCCAGAAATGATCCGGCGACCAACTGGCGGATCTCGTTCAGCGTCTGTTGAATCCTCACGGAATCTGCAGCGTCGCACTTCGACACGACCGCGATGCCCGACGGAATTCCCAGCAGCTTCGCAATTTCGAAGTGTTCGCGAGTCTGCTGACGTACGCCCTCGTTCGCGTCTACGACCATTATCGCCGCGCCGATGCCCGTCGCACCGGAGATCATCGTGCGCACGAACCGCTCGTGGCCCGGCGCATCCACAAACGCGACGCGCCCCTCGGGCAGCGTCAAGTCGGCGAAACCCAGGACGATGGAAATCCCCCGCTCGCGTTCCTCCTTGAGCCGATCTGTCTCGACGCCCGTCAGCGCGCGAACGAGCGCCGTCTTGCCGTGATCGACGTGGCCGAGCACGCCTACGGTGAGGTAGTTCATCGCGCCAGACGGTTGAACGCTGATTCGATGTCGCCGAGTTCCGCGTCGGCGACCGTGCGCATGTGCAACAACACGCAGCCGTCCGCGATGCGCGCCACGATGGGCGGCACGGCGTCGCGAAGAGCCGCGTGGAGCGCGTCCGCGGAAGACCCGTCCAGGCGGACCGCGACCGCGAAATCGGGTAACGCCTCCTGGGGCAGCGACCCGCCGCCGGCAAAGCTCTCCGCCGGTTGCACCGTCGCGTCGAGTCCCGGCACGCGCGCGAGCTTGTCCGCGAGCCGCCGCGCGCGCGCCTCCAACGCTTCGGGCGGCTGCGCGAGCATGCGGACCACGGGCAGGCGTTCCGCGAGCCGGTCAGGGTCCAGGTACGCGCGCAACGTCGCCTCGAGCGCGGCGATCGTGGCCTTGTCGACCCGCAACGCGCGGTAGAGCGGATTCCGTTTCATGCGCGAGATGCAGTCCGCGCGGCCGACCGCGATCCCCGCCTGGGGTCCGCCCAGCAGTTTGTCGCCGCTGAACGTGACCACGTCCATGCCCGCCAGGACGGCCTCCTGCACTGTCGGCTCCGCCGGCAGGCCGAATCTGGTCAGATCGATCAGCGTACCGCTGCCGAGATCCTCGATCGCGCAGAGCCCGCGTTCGCGCGCGAGCGTGACAAGCTCTTCGCGCGTGGGCGATTCCGTAAACCCAACGACGCGGTAATTGCTCGGGTGGACCTTGAGCAGGGCACGCGTCTTCGGCGTGACCGCGCGCGCGAAGTCCGCCGCTCGCGTGCGATTGGTCGTGCCGGTCTCGACCAGCCGCGCGTCGCTCGTCTCGATCACGTCTGGGATGCGAAACGACCCGCCGATCTCGATGAGCTCGCCGCGCGACGTGATCACCTCGCCGTCGCGCGCGA
>CAYUZD010000436.1:0-2781 GCA_964449475.1 uncultured Nitrospirales bacterium | reverse complement strand
ATCCGGTAGCGCCGCGTTGACGGCATGCGTGATCCCCCAGATGCGCCGTGGCAAGTTTACCGGCGAGGCAGAGGGGCTTCAAACGTGCCGGGGAATAGACGCCAACTTGGGGTCGTTTGCTTTCACAAGGCCACTCGCGTATGCTGTGGCCAGTAAGTCCTATTGCTTAGGTAGTGAGCGGTTGATCCTGTGTGATCTTCGCCTCTCTACGACGCCTTAGATTCTGGGCACCATCCTTCGGTTTGTTTCCCATCGTTGCCGGCGCTGAGCAGGGGGAATTTCAGCCCGCGACCGACACCTACGTTCGGCGCACTTGAAGGGAAAGTCATGTCTTTTGAGCACCTCCACATCCACCCGCGCCTCGTCGAGCAACTGGCGAACCAGCGCATCACCGAGCCAACGCCGATCCAGGCGCAGGCCATCCCGCCCGCGTTGGAAGGCCGCGATGTTGTCGCGATCGCGCAGACCGGCACGGGCAAGACGCTCGCGTTCGGCCTGCCGTCGTTGACGCGGCTCGCGAAGAACAAGAACGCGGGCACGCGCATGCTCGTGCTGACGCCGACGCGCGAGCTGGCGATTCAGGTCGCCTCCGTGCTCGGGCCGCTCGGCGAACCCCACGGCCTGCACGCGACGTGCGTCTACGGCGGCGTGGGCTACGAGCCCCAGACCAAAGCGCTGCGCAACGGCGCGCCGATCGTCATTGCGACGCCGGGCCGTCTCATCGATCACATCAACCAGAAGAACGTGCGGTTCGACAACGTGTCCATCCTCGTGTTGGACGAGGCGGATCGCATGCTCGACATGGGGTTCATTCCGGACATCAAGCGGATCCTAAACGCGTTGCCCAAGCAGCGGCAGACCATGATGTTCTCGGCGACGTTCCCGAAGGAAATCGCGCGGCTCGCCGGCGACTTCCAACGCGACCCGGTCCGTATCGAGGTCGGTGCGGTGTCGCGCCCGGCGGACGACGTCACTCAACGCGTATACGCCGTGGACCAGAACCGCAAGGTCGATCTCCTGTGCGATTTGTTGGGTCACGTCGGGGTTGAATCGACGCTGGTCTTCATCCGGACCAAGCACCGCACGGATCGCGTCGCGAAAAAACTCAAGCAGCAGGGCCTAAAGGCCATGCCGATCCACGGCGGCCGTTCGCAGAGTCAGCGTAACCAGGCGTTGAACGCGTTCCGCGAGGGAAAGTGCAACGTACTCGTCGCGACGGACGTCGCGGCGCGCGGCCTCGACGTGCAGGGCATCACGCACGTGATCAACTTCGACATTCCGAAGACCACGGAGGACTACGTCCACCGGATCGGCCGCACCGCGCGTAACAAGGCCAAGGGCGACGCGATTACATTCGTCGCGCCCGAGGACGTGAAGGCGCTGCGCGACATCGAGCGTGAACTCGGCATCACCATCGAGCGTGCGAAGTGGGACGGGGCGTTTACCCTTCCGGCGACGCCGGAACCGGCGCGCCAGCAGAGCGGCGAAGGCCGGCAACACGGCCACCAACATGCCCCGCGCCAACACGCGGGCAAGCCGAAATCGCGGCGTGGACGCGGTCGCGGACAGGCGGCGGCCCACAGTCACACGCAGAACAAGGATCGGCGTGGACAGCACAAGGGCCGAGAAGGGCGCGAAAATCCCAAACACGAAGGCCGCCGCGAACGCACACCGGCGGGCGCAAGCGAATCCAACGGCTCGACGCGCGAGGACAAGCTCCGCGCGCCGTCCGTCCTCGGCAATCGCACGGTTCGCCGCGAACCGCGCAAGCTTGGCCAGTTCTCCCGGCCGAAGCTGAAGCGGCCCGCATAATTTCGAGTCCGGAGCATGGACGCGCCCCTAGAGTGACCTCCGGGGGCGTGTTTTGTTTCGTTTCAAATTCGTACAGGTTCCTTCCGCATTGCAGCGAATCGTTTGACTTGTTTCGCTGTAAATCCTTTGTTTTCAATGTATTCCGATTGGCACCGGGCTTGCCATTGCACCCTGAACGCATTCTCGTTTGGGGAGTGAACCATGCGATTGGACAAACTGACCATAAAAACCCAGGAAGCCGTATCGGAGGCGATGGACGTCGCTTCGCAGCACGGCAACCCGGAGATTGCGCCTCTGCACCTGTTGTCGGCGCTGGTGGGCCAAAAGCAGGGTGCGGTCGCGAGCATCCTGCAGCGGATCGGCGTCGCGCCGGAACAGGTCGCGGCTGCGGCGTCCAAGCGGATCGAGAGTCTTCCGCGCGCGTCGGGCGGCGCGCAGGCCGGTCTCGGGAACGCGGCGCAACGGGCGCTCGAGGAAGGCTGGAAGGTCGCGCGGGAACTCAAGGACGAATACCTCAGCACGGAACACATTTTTCTGGGCATCCTCGCGCTCGGTTCGGATCCGGCCGCGCAGATTTTGTCGCAGGCGGGCGTCGCGAAGGACGCGGTACTCTCGGCATTGCGCGACGTGCGCGGCAGCCAGCGCGTGACCGACCCGAACGCGGAAGACCAGTACGACGCGCTGACGAAGTACACGCGCGACCTGACGCAACTGGCGCGCGCGGGCAAACTTGACCCGGTCATCGGCCGCGACGAGGAAATCCGCCGCGTGATCCAGGTGCTGTCGCGCCGCACGAAGAACAACCCCGTGCTCATCGGCGAGCCGGGCGTCGGCAAGACGGCGATCGTCGAGGGCCTCGCCCGGAGGATCGTCGAGGGCGACGTGCCCGAGGGCTTGAAGACGAAGCGGATCGTCGCGCTCGACCTGGGCGCGCTCGTCGCGGGCGCGAAGTACCGCGGCGAGTTCGAG
>CAYUZD010000435.1:0-2791 GCA_964449475.1 uncultured Nitrospirales bacterium | reverse complement strand
AGCTACGCGCGTCTGATGGCGCTCGGCGTCGCGTCCATCGCGCTCGCCGACATCGCGAACATGCTCCCGGACAAGATGGGGTACGTCATCGGTATCCCGATGGCGCTGCTCGTGCACGTGCTCAACATCGGTATCGGTATTGCAAGTCCGACGATTCACTCGTTGCGTCTTAATTTTGTGGAATTCCTCCCGAAGTTCTATTCGCCGGAGGGGAGAGGCTTTAACCCGTTCAGAAAGGATGCACAATGGTAACGAAGCAAGCGCTGGTTAAGTGGAGTGTGTTGGCGGCGGTGTTCGCGCTCGCGGTGGGCCTGGGCGCCCCGCTGGCGATGGCACAGGAATCGCACGGCGAAGAGGCCGCGGCGGAAGGCGGCTCGAGCGGCCTAGGCGCGATTGGCCTCGGCATCGGCGCGGGCCTGGCGGTCGGCCTGGCCGGCCTGGGCACGGGCCTGGCGCAGTCGGGCGTGGGCGCGGGCGGTACCGGCGCGATGGCCGAGAAGCCCGAGCTGTTCACCAACGTGCTGATCCTGTTCGCGATCCCGGAGACCATCGTGATTCTCGGGTTCGTTATCGGGTTCCTGCTGCTCAACGCCGTCTGATCCCGGGACCCGCCGTACCATGGCAAGTCCTGCCCTGTTCCAGACGATGACGCGGCAGGTGGAGGCCGAATGTGCCGACCACCTGGGCAAGGCGCGCGCCGAAGCGGAGCGCATCCTCGCGGATGCGCGCACGAAGGCTGCCGCGTCGCGCCAAGCCGTGCTTGCCGCCGCCGAGGCGGAGAAGGCGCGCCTCGACTCGCTGTGGAAGCAGAAGGCCGAGAGCGAATCCGTCCGGCTCGAACTCGCGATGAAGAACGACGCGGTCGAGGCCGTGCTCGCGGAGGTCCACCGTGAACTCCGCAACGCGACCTCCGGACCGGGCTTCGGCGGTATCGTCGACAGCCTGCTCGGCGAGTTGATGGCCGCGGTCGGCCCGTCGAACGACGTGAGACTGCTGGCGCCGACCTCGCAATCGGATCGCGTGCGCGGCTGGCTCGAGCGGAACGGCCGGGGCGGCGTGCCCGTCGAGGACTCTCCGGAATTCTGGGACGGCGTAGCGATTCAGGACCCGCAGCGCAGCTACCGGATCAGCAACACGCTGACTGGACGGTTCGCGCGGGTCGAGCAGTCGGCGCGCAAACATTGCATGACGGCTCTGTTCGGCGGAGGGAAGTCGTAGACCATGGCAAGCCCATTCGCGTCGTTCATCAATGCGCGCGTCCGCGGCATGAAGAGTTCGCTGCTGTCCCGCAGCGAACTCGAGGCCATGCTCGACGGCGGGCGAATCGACCAGATCGGCGAGGCGCTGCTCAAGTCGCCCTACGAAGTCGAACTCGCGGAAGCCCTCTCGCGCTACCAGGGCGCGGACGCGATCGAGGACGCGGTCTCCCGCAACCTCGTTTCGACGTTCTCGAAGCTGAAGGCGATGTGTCAGGACGAGACCGCGCAACTCGCCGAAATCTTCCTCGGCCGCTGGGACCTCGTCGCCGTGAAAGCGCTCCTGCGCAACCGGCACCACGGGGTCGACGCGGAGACCGGCGCGAAGTCGCTGGTGCCCGGGCCGTCGATGCCGCAGGCGGTGCAGAAGGAACTTGCCGCCCAAGACTCGATGGAGTCGCTCGTGCGCGGGCTGGCCGCATGGAACGGCGGGCTGTGCCGCGGACTGCTGGACGCGCTGCCCTCCTATCAGGAAACGAAGAACCTGCGCGTGCTTGAGGAAGCCCTCGATCGCGCGTATTTCGTGCGCAACCTCGTCCGGCTCGGCACGTTCCGGTCGGACGACGCTCAATTCATCCAGGAACTGCTCCGCGCGGAGATCGACCGCATTAACTTGCGTCGACTCTTCGAACCGCGCGCGCCGGGTGTCGAGGCGGAGGACGTACTGCGCGAGATGTTGCCGCGCGGCCGGCTTTCTGACCAGACGTTGCGCGAGATCGCGGCGGCCGGCTCGCCCGAGCGCGCCGCGGAGGTCGTGTCGCGCACGGCCTACGGCGACATGGCCGAGGCGCTCGCGGTGATCGCGCAGTCGGGCCGGTTCTCCGCGCTCGACCGGCAGTTCGAGATGAAATTCATGGAGCGGCTGCGCCGCGCGATGCAGCGCCAGGGTATCGGGCTTGCGAGCCTGCTGCGTTATGCGTGGCTCAAGTACAACGAAGTCATGAACCTGCGGATCATCGCGCACGGCCTCGCGGCGAAACTGCCGAAGGCGCGCGTCGAGCAGGAGATTCTGTATGTCTAAGATTTTTGCGGTGGCGAGCGGCAACACGGCGATGAAGCTCGCGCTAACCGGCATCCGCGTCCGCGAGGTGGCGGATTCGAAGGAAGCCGAGCAGGCGCTCGAATCGTTGATGCAGGAAAAGCTCGACGTGATCGTCGTCGAGGAGAAGTTGCGGCACGGGTTTTCCGAGCGGGCCCAGGACAAGCTCAAGCGCCACAAGGGCGCGCCGCTCCTGGTGAATTGCCCCTCGTTTGACGAAGAAGAGACCGACGTGGACGCGTACCTGTCGTCGGTGATTAAACCGGCGGTCGGATTCGAAATCCGCCTGGTCTGAACGGAACGGCGACACGCAACGGCAGAGGTGACACACGATGGCTGACATTACAGGGAAACTGGTGCGCATTTCGGGCCCAATGATTGCCGCAAGCGGCATGACGGGCGTCGGCATGGGCGAAATGGTGCGCGTGGGCAAGCTCGGCCTGCTCGGCGAGGTCATCCGCATCGACGGGGACGTCGCGTTCGCGCAGGTGTACGA
>CAYUZD010000434.1:0-2804 GCA_964449475.1 uncultured Nitrospirales bacterium | reverse complement strand
AGAACGTGGATGTGGCGACGGTCAAGATCAACGATGACGCCTTCTATCGCGACAAGCTGAAAGACGAATACAAGAAGAATAAGGAATTGCGCGATGCGGGGCAGGTGGTCGAGGTGGATCCGGCGTTCCGCGCGGGCAGCGACCGGCTCGGGAGCGGCAACTCCGCGGACGTGCTCGATTCGGTGACGGGCAGCGGGGGCGGCGCGGTCGGCGGGATGGGCATGAGCCGCACCGATCTCGAGCAGATGTTCGCGGGGTTCGGCGCGCAATTTCAGCCCGGAGCAGGATATCAGGGCCAGCCCAGCGTAGTCGCCAACCTCGGTGGAGCCAAATTGGAGTTGATTGGACCCCCAGAGCAGTTGAAGGGGATGATCATCACAGCGAGCGGTAGTGCGCAGCAAGTAGAGATGATCATTGGTCAGCAACGAATGATGGCGTCGCAGACTTCGCCCGAAGGTGCAAAACTGTTCGCAGAAATGATAACGGAGGCCAAGCAGAGCGGTCACTCCAAACGCAGTGCAAACGGTGCAAGCATGGAGTTGACGTACACCAAGCAGGGCGAGAACGTCACCTATGAACATAAGACGCTAGCGGGCGGCTGATCCCGCGATGAGCGCCGTCGTCGCCGCGCGTCACGCCACCGAGACGTTCACCGCCACGGACGGCACGGCCCTGTTCGCGCAGCGCTGGCTACCGGAACACGTCAAGGGGCACATCGCACTGATCCACGGCTACGGCGAGCACTCGTCGCGCTACGGCCACGTCGCCGACCGGCTGAACGCCGAGGGATACGCGGTCTACACCTACGACCAGCGCGGGCATGGGAACAGCCCGGGGAAGATGGGCCGAATCGAGAACTTTGACCGGCTTATCGAGGACGCCCGCGAGTTCATTACCGGGACATTCGCCACGTGCGGACCGGAACCCAAGTTCATCTTCGGCCACAGCATGGGCGGGCTTGTGGTGACGGCGTGTGTGCTGAAGTATCCGCCGGACGTCCGCGGCGTGATTCTGACCAATCCCCTGGTGAAGAGCGACGACAACACCGCACCGATCATGCGCAAGATCGCGAAGTGGGCCGCGCGGTTCGCGCCGGGCATGAAGGCGCTCGTCCTGGATACCAAGGCGTTGTCGCGCATTCCCGAGGTCGTGACCCGGTACGAGACCGACCCGCTGGTTCATCACGGGTACATCGACGCACGCACCGGCTACGAACTCATGCGCACGATCGAATTCGTCCAGGCAAACCTCGGCCGGTTCCAGTTGCCGTTCTACACGGCGCACGGCAAAGCCGACCGGCTCGTGCCCTACGCGGCCGCCGAATCACTCATTGCGCTCGCCTCGAGCCGGGACAAGACCATCCGGCTGTACGACGGCGGCTACCACGAGCTGTTCAACGACACGATCGCCGACCGGTTTTTCGACGACCTGCTTGAGTGGCTGCGGGCGCGGACCTGATCCCGCCGATCTACCCACGGGTACTTTCCGATCGAGTTGGCAACCTTTTTGCATAATTTGGGTTAATGACGTACGATTCTGTCGATTTCCGGCAGATTCACTACCAAAATGTAGGTTTTACAGCGCCCATGTCCCGAGTTGCATCCAAAATCAAGTCCGATCCGTCTGAACTCACCCTGTTGTTCGAGATCAGTCAGTTGCTCGACCAGAGCATTGACCTGCGCGAGGTCGTGAACCCCGTCCTCAAGGCCATCGCCAAGCACACCGGCATGATGCGGGGGACGCTCACGCTCATCGACCGGGAGACCGGGCAGTTGTTCATCGAGGCGGCCCACGGCCTGAGCGACGATGAACGTCGCCGGGGCCGGTACCACACGGACGAGGGCGTGACCGGCCAAGTCGTGCGTACCGGCCGCGCGGTGGCAGTGCCCAAGGTGTCGGAGGAGCCGCTGTTCCTCAATCGCACCCGTGCGCGGCAGGACCTCGACCGGCGCGAACTTTCCTTCATTTGCGTACCCATCAAGATCGGTAACGAGACCATCGGTACGCTCAGCGTGGATCACCTGTTCGACAGCGACGTGTCGTTGGACGAGGACGTCCGATTGCTGTCGATTATCGCTTCGCTGATTGCGCAGGCTGTGCGTCTGCGCAAGGAAGTCATCGAAGGCCAGCAGCGCCTGCTCGAGGAAAACCAGCGCCTGCAGGACGAGCTCAAGGATCGATTCCGCCCCGCGAACATTATCGGCCGATCCAGCGCGATTCAGGGCGTGTTCGATCTCATTGCACAAGTCGCGCCGAGCGAGACGACCGTGCTCATCCGTGGCGAGAGCGGCGTCGGGAAGGAGCTCGTCGCGCACGCGATCCATTACAACAGCCCGCGGGGATCCAAACCGTTCGTGCGCGTGAACTGTGGCGCGCTGCCCGAAACCCTCATCGAAAGCGAGCTTTTCGGCCATGAAAAGGGAGCGTTCACCGGTGCGACGACAAAGCGGAAGGGCCGGTTCGAGCTCGCGCACGGCGGCACCATCTTCCTCGACGAAATCGGCGATCTGTCGCCGCACACTCAGATTCGGCTGCTCCGCGTGCTGCAGGAGCGCGAATTCGAGCGCGTGGGCGGCACGGACACGGTGTCCGTCAACGTGCGTGTGATCGCGGCGACGAACCGCAATCTCGAGGAGCAGATCGAGAAGCACCAGTTCCGCCAGGACCTGTTCTACCGGCTCAACGTGTTTCCCATTCACATCCCGTCGTTGCGCGAACGCCGCACCGACATTCTGGAGTTGGCGAACTACTTCGTGGACAAGTACAGCAAGGCGAACGGCAAGCAGGTGCGGCGCATTTCGACG
>CAYUZD010000433.1:0-2807 GCA_964449475.1 uncultured Nitrospirales bacterium | reverse complement strand
CGACACTGCATATGGAAACGGCCGACTGCGCGCCGGACGATCTCGCGTTCCTGCTCTACACGTCCGGCACGACCGGCCATCCGAAGGGCGTGATGCTCACGCACAACAACGTCGTCGTCAACCACCGGACCGTCGCGACGATGGGCCGGCTGAGGGAACGGTCGCAGACGGTGCTAATGTTGCCGCTCTCCCACTCGTTCGGCGTGCTGATGATGAACGTGTGCTACCTGACCGGCTGTTCCGCGACAATTCTCCCCCGGTTCGACGCGCGGCAGGTGCTTGAGACGATCCACACGCGGCGCGTGACGCGATTTCCCGTCGTGCCCACGATGCTCGTGCACCTGATCCATTTCGCGGACCGCGCGCGGTACGACACGTCGTGCCTCGAATCGATCAACAGCGGCGCCGCGATTTTGCCGAACGAGGTCCGCGTGCAGTTCGAGGCGCTCTACAAGTGCAAGGTGCTCGACGGTTACGGCCTGTCCGAGTGTGCGCCGACGGCGTCCGCGTATTTCTTCGGCGACACGACGCGCCCCGGGTCGATCGGCAAGCCGATCCCCGGCGTGTCGATCACGGTGCAGGACGCGGACGGCAACGTTCTGCCGCAGGGCCAGGCGGGAGAGATCTGCATCCAGGGGCCGAACGTGATGAAGGGCTACTGGAAGAACCCCGAGGCGACGCGCGAGACGCTCCGGGGCGGCTGGTTGCACAGCGGCGACGTGGGCTATTTCGACGCGGACGGCTACCTCTATCTGACCGATCGCATCAAGGACCTCATCATCAAGGGCGGCGAGAACGTTTCGCCGCGCGAGATCGAGGACGCGCTCTACACGCATCCCGCCGTCGCCGAGAACGTCTGCGTCGGCATTCCCGATCCGGTGTACGGCGAGAACATCGTCGCGGTCGTCGCACTGAAACCCGGACAGACCGCGACCGAGGCCGAACTGATCAAAACAGCAGCGCAACACGTTACCAAGTTCAAGCTGCCGTGCCGCGTGCAGTTTGTGGACACGCTCCCGCGCAACGCGAACAACAAGATCGACCGGAAACATTTGCGGCAGGAACTCGCGGAAGCGATCCGCGCGAAACAGGGGTAAGCTGAACCCCGCTTACCCCTGCCACACGACCTCAACGAGGTGATCCGTTCGAAGCACGCCTAAGCTGGACCCCGCTCAGGCGTGGCACACGATCAGAGAATGCCCATCGCGCGGAACAGCAGCACGCCCAATCCGGCGAAGACGATTCGGCTCAGCAGGATGTAAATCAGCAGCGCGATCAGGATCTGCGAGAAGCGCATGTAGATGTAGCGGGTCAGCACCATGCCGATGATCAACCATCGCGCGAATCCAATCAGCACGACGAAGATACCCCCCGCCATGGGAATCTGCGACAGAAACGTCGACACGGCCCCCGCAAAGAAATAGAACACGGACAGCGGCACGCACACCGCCGCGATCAGCAATACGTCCGGCAAGAACCGCCCGTGCGGCGTCGCGTTGTCCATCCGCAGGGTCACGTACACGCCGAGGAACAACGACATCACGAAGGACAGAATCTGCCACGCCTGGAAGAGCGCGCCCGTGAACGGCGTGATCTCGACGTCGTGGATCGCCGTTTCAACCGCGGACGTACTTGCCGTATCGGTCGAACCGTCATCAAAAAAGAAGAAGTACCCCGCGACCGCAAGCGTCAACACCGCGAGGAAGAAGATGACGCGCTTGAATTCGGGCGACTCGGTGTCCCTGTACCACGGCCCCGCGTCGGCGACCTCGATCTCGGGCGGTTCGATCACGAGTTCGCGTTCGGAGAGTTCGCGGCGCTCGGGTTTCTCCACCTTGAGCCGCTCAAGCACGCCTTGCACGGCCTGGTTCGAGCAGATGTAGCAGATGACGCCCTTCTCGGTCTCGACGCGGTCCCACGACCCGCGGATTTCGCGGCCGCACTCGACGCATTTCTCCCCGCTGGGCGCGTCGTGCGGCGAGATTGTCGGAATGATGACATGGCGATCGCGCTTCTCCTTCGGCCGGGTCTCCTCCATCACATCGGCATACGACGCGCCGTCCTTCGCGCGCGATTCCGGCGTCATCGTAAACGGACCGGACGCCGGGCGCGTCTCCTGGCGCGGCTCGTCGTCCTCGAACGGATTGCGCACGCGCGGCCGCGGCTGACTCGGCGCGGCCACGGCCCGTGCCTCGGGCTTCGGCGGCGCGGGCGGCCCGAGTTCGTCCTCGTCCGCGTCGAACGGGCTGAGCGGCTTGCCGCGCTTCTGCCGGGCGCGTTCCGCGCGCTCCTCGAGCGTCAGGCCCTCCCCTGCCGTCGCCTGCCGGTGCGGCGGGCTCGTGGGTGACTCCGGCGCGGTCTCGTCCTCGGCGGGCTCCGAGTCCGGCGAGTCGAAATGCCCCGACATGGCGGCCTCGTCGGCGACGAGATCCGCGCCGCACATCGCGCACTCGACCGTCTGGCCCAACTGGTCGGGCCGGATCCAGTTCTCGTAGCCGCAGACGCACGTGAGCCGAAGTTTTTCAGACATGGAAGGTGACCGTTCCTGCCGCCATTCTAGCAGCCGCGCACGCGGCCCAAGGTTTGACCGGCCCCGCGTTTATTCGCTATAGTACGCGCTTGTCTGGCCCGGCGGTCGCTGGACGGGTGTCTCGCCGCCGGGCATTTCATTGGTGAAGTCCGTAGGGCGGACACCCGCATACGCAGCGCCCAACAGCATAAGGACACGAGAATGGCACGGTACATCGGAGCGAAGCACAAGCTCTGCCGCCGCCTCGGGGAATGCATTTGGAGCAGTCCAAATTGCC
>CAYUZD010000432.1:0-2822 GCA_964449475.1 uncultured Nitrospirales bacterium | reverse complement strand
TCGCCGAATGTGGCCCGGCGTTTTCTCGCGAACCAGGCGCTCAAGGAACAACTCGCGCGGGGCGATACGAAGCTCGTGCAGTCGCTCGGCCGTGACAAGGACTCATTCACACGCGCCCGCGCACTCTGGATGGCGGCCGACGACGCAACACTACGCGACGCTGCAATCGATGCGGCAGTTGCCAGCGAAGCCGTCGCCGACCGCGTCCAGGCGGTCCGCGTCATCGCGAATCCGGAATCCTCGGCACTCCTGGAATACCCGAAGCTGCTCGGCGATCCGTCGCCGCAGGTGCGCCGCCAGCTCTTGCTCGAACTCTCGCGCGCGACTCGCGCCGCTGATGTGGACGATGCCATTCTGGATCTGGCCGCGCTGTTCGACGGCTCGGACCGCTTTTACCGCGAAGCGATTGGCATCGCGGTCCACGGGCGCGAAGAATGGGCATGGACCGAGCTGGTCTCGCGCGTTGGCCGCGATTGGACCGCGCGACTGGGTGGACTCGCGACACAACTGCACCCGGCGGAGGTTGTTGAAGTCGCAACGTCCGCCGCCGAGAATCCCAAACTGGATTTGGCGCTGCGAAAACTCGCGTTGAAGGCGCTTGACGCCACGCGCACGCCGGAGGCGGGTGCCGCAATCGCCGCGCAGGTAACCAATTCCGCGTCGGCGGAACTCTCGGCCTACGCGCTCGAACTGCTCGCGTTTGACGGCGGCAATGTCTGGCGCGCGGCAATCGACGCGAGCGGCGTGGACGAATACTTGCGCGCCCGGTTGCAACAGCCTTCGACGCGTGACGTGGCGCTCGACTTCATCACCCAGGCGCGGCGCGACGCGTTTGTGCCGGATCTGCTCGCCATGGCGCTGGACACGGCGCGCACGGCGGACGAACGCGGGAAGGCCGTGCAGTTCGCGGCCACGATGGCGACGCGCGCGAACACACCCGAGGCGTCCCTCAACGCGCTGCTGGCAAGTGACCAGGGAAACGTCGCCGCGGGCGCTCTGGCGATTCTCGCGCGGTTCCGAGACGACGACTCGCGCGCGCAACTGCATGCGTATGTGCTCGACGAGGCGCGCTTGCGCGGGCTGCGCCGGAATGCCGCGCGTCTGCTCGTCGAGACGAAGGCCGGTGCGGCGGCGCTGCTCCGGTCCGCGGAGGCGGGCGACCTACCCACCGACATCGAGTTTGACGTCGGCGAGGCGCTGCGCTCATGCCGCTTCGAGGATGTGCGCATGCTCGCGGGCCAGATTCTGCCGCCGGAGACCACGCGCGACGGCGAGCCGCTACCGACGGTAGCCGAGTTGATGAAGATGTCCGGTGACGCCACGCGCGGCCGCGCGGTTTTTTTCAGCGAGGAGCGGTCGCAGTGCTACCAGTGCCACGTCGTCGCCGGCGAAGGCCGAGGTGTCGGCCCCGACCTCTCCGCCATCGGCTCCAAATACGGCAAGGACGGCCTGCTCGAATCGATCCTGAACCCGAGCGCGGCAATCTCGCATGAGTACGTCGTGTGGATCGTCGAGACGAGGAACAACGACGTCCTGACCGGATACCTGCGGAAAGAATCTGCCGACGGTATCGAACTCGTTGACGCCACCGGCAACGCGCTACCGGTCCCGGCAGCGGAAATCGTAGAGCGCTACAAGAGCGGGATGTCGCTCATGCCCAACGGCCTCGCGGCGGGCATGACGGCACAGGAACTCGTCGACGTCGTCGCGTTCCTCGAGGCGCAAAAGTAGATTGACGACCCGTAGCACGGGCGGCCCGCCCGCGCAGCACAGTTCTCCGTGGCATCGGCCTCCACCCGATGCGGCGCTCCACCAAACTAAAGATCAACCCACTCGAGCGATTTAAGAATTTACAGATACGCGGATGCGTCATTCCCATGTTGTTCTTCGGGGTTATCTGTGTCCATCAGTATCCATCTGTGGCTAAAATGCTCTAACCCCAATCCCACCAAGTTGAACCGCCGCAACTCGTCTGCGGATACTTGGCGATTGCTGGAAGTCGGGCAGTGTGGGCAATCGCAACGCGTGGCCGCCTGAAATGGCAGTCTCGATTCAGGCTGCCGGATACTGCCAGGGAGACTTAACATGATTAGATCGACCGTGATTCCGCTGGCTGTATTCGCGCTTTGCGTCGGGCCAGGCGTTCCGTCCGCACGCGCTGAGGACACGCCCCAACTGAAGCCCTTCGTTCAGGGGAGCATCCTGTTCGGCGCGCATCGCGGCGGCCGCCATTGGCGTCCAGAAAGCACGCTCCAGTCGTTCACGGAGGCCGCCGAGACCTGGCCCGAAATCATGCTGGAGGGCGACGTCCATCTGACGAAGGACGGCGTGCCGGTGCTCCTTCACGACCCGACGGTGGACCGCACGACGGACGGCACTGGCCCCATTTCCGAAATGACGCTGGAGGAAGCGAAGTTACTGGATGCCGGGTACCGGTTTACGCGCGACAACGGCGCAACGTATCCCTATCGCGATAAAGGCTACACGCTGTCGACCTTGCGCGAGGTGCTCGAGGCGCTTCCAAATCATCGTTTCATGATCGAACTCAAGGATCAGGAAGGCATCGCCGCCCCAACCGTCAAAGTAATCCAGGAAACCGGCGCGGTAGACCGGGTCGCGCTGGCATCGTTCAACGCGACGCTCATGGACGAAGCGAAGTCGCTCGAGCCGCGAATCGCGTCATGCTTTAGCGCCGGCACGCTGCTGCGGCTGTCCAGCGCGCTGCGCACGGACGGTTGGGACGAGTACAAGAAAGAGGACGACATTCTCGTGATGAACTACCACAACCTCGCGCGCTACCGCATCACCGAAGAGGACTTTCC
>CAYUZD010000431.1:0-2830 GCA_964449475.1 uncultured Nitrospirales bacterium | reverse complement strand
GATGGCAACGACAACACCATATGCACGTGGTCGACCGCCCCGCCCACCGCTAACGCCTTCATCCGGTTCTGCTCTGCGATTCCGCCCAGGTACGGCCACAGTCGGACCCGCAACTCCTCGTCTATCCATGGCCGCCGATCCTTCGTGCTGAAGACGCAATGAAACAACAGACTCGTATACGTGTGCGCCATGATCTCAACCCCGCGATTAGCTCAGCCGTCCCTACGGGACTCCGCCGTCTGGACATCCGCCAACCCGCCGTTGAAACGGCGGGCTACTATCAGACCGTCCCTCCGGGACGCTAACACGGCGGATTGGCAGGCGTCGAACCACATCTCTCCTTTTGGGATGCTAAGACTCTGGATTGGCAGATGTCGAACGGCATCAATCGCAGGGTCGTCTGTTCATCGAACATGTTGCGTTAATCGCGCGTGGTCGATCGCCAAGACGAGATCGATTCGTGTCCCGGAGGGACACTCCGATAGTAGCCCGGCACTTCAGTGCCGGGTGAGTGGGCGCCTCGAAGAATAGTCCCGTAGGGACGGATGATCCTTTTTCACCAGTTCCCGCATGCCTGTCGTGTGTCCCGCGCCCGTTGACGGATTTCCGCCGTAGGCGTATTCTGAATCTGGCGTGCTTCCGGTACGCCCGGGAAGGCAGGTCTTGAGCGCGAGGGACGTCCTATGGCTGTCCAGACGCTGCACGGTACCGACCAACTCACCCAACGCGCGACCCGCGCGCACTTGCCCAGGTCCGTCGCGCGAATTCTCGATGCGGCCGAAATCGAACTCAACGGCCCGCACCCCTGGGACGTCCAGGTCCACGATCCGCGGATGTTCCGCCGGATCGCGTTGCACGGCTCGCTGGGCGTCGGCGAGTCGTACGTGGACGGATGGTGGGACTGCGATGCGCTGGATGATCTCGCCTGCCGCGTCTTGCGATCACGTACGTTGTACGCGCTCGGTCGCGCAGGACGGATCGTTTCAACGCTCCACGCGCGTCTTGTGAATCTCCAGTCGCGCCGCCGCGCTTTTCGCATCGGCGAGGCGCATTACGACCTCGGTAACGACCTGTTCGAGGCGATGCTCGACAAGCGCATGGTCTACACGGGTGCCTACTGGGCGCGCGCGGACGATCTCGACACGGCGCAGGAACACAAGCTCGATCTCGTCTGCCGCAAACTCGGCCTTGCGCGCGGCATGCGCGTGCTCGACATCGGATGCGGCTGGGGGTCGTTCGCGAAGTTTGCCGCGGAACGCTACGGCGCGCACGTCACCGGCGTCACGGTGTCGCGCGAGCAACTCGAATTCGGTGCGCAGCGGTGCCGCGGCCTGCCGATCGAACTCAGGCTCGAGGACTACCGGGACACGCGCGGCACGTTCGACCGTATCGTGTCCCTCGGCATGTTCGAACACGTCGGCCTGCGCAACTACCGGACCTACTTCGAGTGCATGCGCCGGCTCCTCGCGCCGGACGGCCTGTTCCTGCTGCACACGATCGGCCACGACGTGTCGTACACAATCACCGACCCGTGGATCGGCCGCTACATCTTCCCGAACAGCCTGATTCCGTCCAGCGCGCAGATCACACGGGCAATCGAGCACCTGTTCGTCCTCGAGGACTGGCACAACTTCGGCACCGACTACGACCGGACATTGATGGAGTGGTACCGCAACTTCGACTCCGCCTGGCCGCGCCTGCGCGAGAAATACGGCGACCGGTTCTACCGCCTCTGGCGCTACTACCTGCTCACCTGCGCTGGGTCGTTCCGCGCCCGCGCCAACAACCTGTGGCAGCTAGTCCTCTCGCCCAATGGCGTCCCGGGCGGATACGCCTGCGTCCGTTAGACAATCCCAAGAGAACCGATCCTGAGTATCGGTCTAAAATTGGAACGCTTTCTCTTGATTCGCTTCATAAGTAATTGATAATAAATGACTTACGGCTAGTCGCCCTTGTTTCTCAAAAACTCCGCGCACCTCAAGATCGCTAAATTCGCCAGCAAAATCCCACCACCCTTCGTTTCCCGCACGTCAACTTACTTGACATTTTGCATCGCACCCGACACCTTCGCGAGTGCAACACGCGTGCACAGCCTATAGGAGGGTTTATCCATGCACGACACATAGCTCCCACGAGGGAGTCAGGACTCCACCCCCCAAACGAGACAGATCCGTCCAATCCGCTTAGTCCGTCCTATCCGTGGCCGCAGTTCACCCTTAGAGGCTGCGCAGGTCGTCGTTGGAGACTTCCGCGGCTCGCCGGCGGCGCAGGTAGTTCAACGCGGCGTAGGGGAAGTAGGTGAGGTGCCGCAGTCCGGCCGCCGTTGAGACGTTGACGAGCGCCTTGCGCACCTCGGCGTACAGTTCCTGTACGAGAACTTCTTCCTCGACCTCCCCCTCCTCCTTCACGGCGAGCAGGCGGTGGACGGAGTAGAGGCCCACGACGAACGCGATGATGAAAACGAAATCGAGGCCGCTGAGCTCGACCGCCGGCAGGTTCCACTCCTGCAGGCTGCCGGCGGACAATGACGCCCAGGTCAGCGTGACGGTGAGCTGCTGCAGCTCGAACCAATCCGCCGCGAGCCCGGCCAGGATCGGCGCGATCGTTGCGGCGACCCCGGAGACGAACGCGTTCACGGCGAGGTAGGCCGTCGCCTCGCCGAACGGCGCGCACCGCAGCGCGATGTTGCCGGCGCAGAGGTTGACGCCCGCGGTCGAGATGCCCGCGAGCACGTGGATGCCGACGAGGATCGGCAGCGTCAGGAAATACGGATCGGGCATCGTCGTGAACGGCCACGCGAGGAACGTGATGATGAACAGCGGGCCGGCGA
>CAYUZD010000430.1:0-2830 GCA_964449475.1 uncultured Nitrospirales bacterium | reverse complement strand
GCACCGGCATCGTCGCCGCGTCCGGCTCCGTCTGCTCGCTGTTCTCCTGCGCCGTCATTGCCTTCGCGGGCACGTCGCTCAACAACGCCGGATCCATCGCCGCCGGCGCGAGCGCCATCGAAGGCACCGTCTCCGGCGCGGGCACCACCATCTTCACGCAGTGCTTCAACGGAAGTTTTCAACCCATCGCAGACTCGCTGCCGGCGGGCACCCCCTAAGCCCCCGGCACTCACAAAGACGAGCGCCCCGCTCGTTCTCCGCGGCACGGGACCCCCTCCCGTGCCGCGGGCTTTTTATGGGAATTCGAATCTCTTGTCATCCTGAGCAAAGCGAAGGATCTCGCCTGCCGATCGACAACCCCAATCGCCGGACTCCATCGCTTCTCGATCTTCAATCTGTGCCCATCGGTGAAAATTCGCCGGCGCAGGGTTTCACGGCAACGCCCACGCCACCAGCCGCGACGGTTTCCCGCTCCCGCCGCACGCCGTCACCACGTACTGTTTGCCCTCGTGCAGGTACGTCATCGGCGTGCCGTACGGCGGCAGCTCCGTCCGCTCTTCCCACAGCACCTCGCCCGTCGACTTGTCGAACGCCCGAATGAACAACTCCGTCTCCGACGTCCGCAACGTCGCCATGTCCAGCTGCGCCTGGTTCACGAACAGCAGCGTCTTCGTGCACAGCGGCCCGCCGCTCGACAAAAATCCGTGGCTCGTCGCGCCCAGCGGCCCCGGGTCCTTCCCGCCCAGCGCCGGATGCCGCCGTGGCCCGTCCCCATGCGGCACCTTCCACGCGATGTCGCCCTCGTTGAGATCGATCCCGACCACCACCGCATACGGCGGCTTCGTCAGCGGCATTCCCTGCGGCCCCGGCGCGATCATTTGCCCCATGATGAGGTAGTCCGCCTTCACGCGGTTCGGGTCACCCTTGCTCACATGCGCCAGCGAATGCATGTCCGCCGCCTGCAAATACAGCATCCCCGTCTCCGGGTCGAACGCCGCCCCGCCCCAGTTCGCGCCGCCCGCCGCGCTCGGCACCTGCACCACGCCCTTCTTCCCGCCCTCATTCAGCACGGTCGGCGGCGTATACAGCGGCCCCAGCGTGTACTCCGCCACGATCTTCAGCGCCTCCGCCTTCAGTTCCGGCGTCAGGTCCTGCAAATCGTCCTCCGTCACGCCCTGCCGCACAAACGCCGGCGGCTTCGTCGGGAACGGCTGCGTCTTCGCCGTCTGCTCCCCCGGAACCGTCGTCTGCGGCACCGGCCGCTCCTCAATAGGCCACACCGGCTCGCCCGTCTTCCGGTCGAACACGTACGTGAACCCCTGCTTGCTCACCGCCGCCACCGCCTGGATCTTCTTCCCGTTCACCGTGATGTCACACAGCGTCGGCGCGCACGGAAAGTCATAGTCCCAAAGGCCGTGATGCACCGCCTGGAAATGCCACACCCGCTCGCCCGTCGCCCCGTTCAGGCACACGATGCTCTCCGCGAACAGGTTGTCGCCCTTCCGGTGCCCGCCGTAGTAATCGTTCGTCGGCGTGCTCACCGGCAGATACACATAGCCCAGCTCCGGGTCCACCGTCATCGGCGCCCACACGTTCGCCCCGCCCGAATACTTCCACGAGTCCTCTTCCCACGTCTCGACGCCGAACTCACCCTCCTGCGGAATCGAGTGAAACACCCACTTCATCGCGCCCGTCTTCGCGTCATACCCGCGCACGTGCCCCGCCGGCATCTCCGGGCTCGTCGGCCGATCGAAGATCGTCGATCCGATCACCAGCGTGTCCCCCACCACCGCCACCGGCGCGTTGTTCCCCACCATCCGCCGGTTAATTTCTTTGTCCAGGCCCTTCGTCAGATCCACATACCCGCCCGTCCCGAAATTCTCATACGTCTCGCCCGTCTTCGCGTTCAGCGCCACCAGTTGCAGCGTCCCCGTCGCGATGTACACCCGCGCGTCCGTCCCGTCGCTCCAGTAACTCACCCCGCGGTGCTGCCACCCCGAGTTCGTCGGCTGCCCCAGCTTGTACGCCTCCGGGTCGTGCACCCACAGCGTGTTCCCCGTCCCCGGATCGATCGCCGCCACCTGGTTCAGCCCCGTGCTCACGTACATCACCCCGTCCACCACAATCGGCGTCACCTTGAACGCCCCGGGCTTCTGCGGCGTACCCGTCACCGTCTCATCCGGAGACGCCCACGTCCACGCGATCTCCAGCGTCGACACATTGCCCTTGTCGATCTGGTCCAGGGCCGAATACTTCGTCTGCCCCGCATCCCCCCCGTAATACCGCCACTCACCCCCCGCCGCGCCCTGCTGCCCAAATGCCGCAGCCGCCAACCCCAACGCCCCAATCACCCCAACCAAAATCCGCATCGCTGACTCTCCTCATTCTGCGTGTACAGATGGAACCCGCTGAGTGTACCGAACGTTCGCGGCTACGACTAACTCGACGTGACTTCATCTGCGGTCTTTGCGCCTCGCTCCGCGTCCTCCGCGGTCCGAACTTTGTGGTTCCGAAGCTCGTGAGTCCGAACCACATACTGCTTGCAATCTAGCGCCGCTTCGTTGCTCTCGAACCGGACCTTGGAACAATAGGGGAGAGTGCCATAAATCATTGTAAATAAATGACTTATGAAGTAGCTTGAGTCGCGGTTTTTGTCGAGAACCGACGGGGCGGGCGTGGCAACGGCGGCGCACAGTATATGAGGAGAGTTGATGATGACCGCCACGACCACCCTGGGCACCCCGGCGTCCCCCAAATGGGACGACGACTGGATGGCACGCGTGGACTCCGTCGAACAGGAGCTCGGCCACCGCATCTGCGGCGCGCACAC
>CAYUZD010000429.1:0-2835 GCA_964449475.1 uncultured Nitrospirales bacterium | reverse complement strand
TTGCGCGCGATCGATTTCCTCCGCCTCGAACCGCAGGAAATCGAGCCGGCGCTGCGGTTCGCGGCCGTCGTCGAGCGCGCGTAGTTCCGCCTCCGCCGCGCGCAGTTCGCCCACGCGTTCGGCGACCCGTTCGCGATGCGCCTCGAGTTCGCCGAACGAATCCAGCAGCGCGAGTTGCCGGTCGGTCCGCAACAGCGACTGGTGCTCGTGTTGGCCATGAAGATCGACCAATTCCGCGGCGATCTCGGCCAACGCGGAAGCCGGAACGAGTTGCCCGGCGGCGTACGCCTTGCTTCGGCCTTCCGCGGTGACCGTACGCGACAGGATGAGTTCCGAGTCGTCCAGTTCGACGCCGTGGCGTTCGAGCACGGCGGCCAGGCCGGGACCCTCCCCGTCGATCGAGAAGCTCGCCTGTACCTCCGCGCGAGACGCCCCCGCGCGAACGACATCGCTGGAGGCGCGTGCGCCGAGCACCAGTTCCAGCGCGCCGATTAGAATCGATTTTCCGGCACCGGTTTCGCCGGTGAGGATGTTCAGGCCTGCGCCAAAATCGATTTCGAGCTGGTCGATAAGCGCGAAGTTGCGGATGCTCAGTGTGCGGAGCATGACCGTGATCCCCCGGCGCGCCCGCTGCGACGAGCGTCACGATTATTATGTACGCGAATCCAGCGAAACGCAACGAGCGGGAATCCTCTGTTGAGGCATGGATTGTTCCGCCACTAGGGATTGGATAGACTTGCGCCATGTCTCATCCGGATCCCAGCGCGGCGCCCGATCTCCGACCAATCAAGATGGGGGAGACCTGGGAGAACCCGGTGACGCGCGAGCGCGCAACGGTTCTGGAATTACCGCACCAAAACCCCGAGGGCCGGCTTGCCGTCGAACTGATAGCGCTCGTTGGCGCGAAAGTCGTAGGCGAACACCTCCACCCGGCCCAGATTGATCGGTTCACGGTGTTGGAAGGCGAACTGACGTTGAAAAAGGACGGCCAGACATCCGTGCTCCGCGCAGGCGAGTCGGCAATGATCGAGCCCGGCATTTGGCACGACTGGTGGAACGCCGCGAACGTGGACGCCCGCGTGCGCGTCGAGGTGACGCCGGGCGAACGCTTCGGCCACTTGGCCGAAACCCTGTTCGGCTTGGCACGATTGGGGCATACCGACGCGAACGGGATGCCGAACGCGCTTCAGCTTGCCTTGGTCGCGCAGGAGTTCAGTGACGTCATTGTGTTCCGTTCGCCGCCGCGCCTGGTTCAGCGAGTCGTATTTGGCGGCCTCGCGCCGATCGCAAGGATGCTGGGTTACCGCGCTACGTATCCGCAGTTGTCTCGGTCCACGCTGGCGCCGCGGGTGTAGTCCCGCTCAGGGCTCGCGCTTCAGGTGCGCCAGGAATTCCTTATTGCCAGCCGGGCCTTCCAGCGGGGACTCAATCACTGCCGGAACAGTGAACCCCAAGGATTCGGCGGCGACGCGCACGGATGCGATGACGCCAGCATGAATCTGTGGATCACGAACAACGCCCCCGCGGCCCACTTCCTCGCGGCCCGCCTCGAACTGCGGCTTGATGAGCGCGACGCCTTCCGCGTTCTCGGCGACCAGTGCGCGGACGGTGGGCAGGACGATCCGCAGCGAAATAAACGAGCAGTCAACCGTGAAGAAGTCCGGTCGCATCGGTAATTGATCCGGCGATAAGTTGCGGATGTTCGTGCGTTCTAACACCATCACCCGCGGATCCTGCCGGAGATTCCAGTCCAATTGGCCGTAGCCGACGTCGACGGCGAAGACTTTCGCCGCGCCCCGCTGCAGCAGGCAATCGGTGAATCCACCCGTGCTCGCGCCGACATCGATCGCGACGCGTTCTTTGACGTCGAGCTGAAACGCCTCAAGCGCCGCCTCGAGCTTCGTCCCGCCACGGCTGACGTACTTCTGGCCCGCGTCAATCGCGAGTTCGAGGTCCACCGGCACGGTCCGGCCCGGACGGTCGAGCGGCGTGCCGTCCGCGCCGCGCACCTTTCCCGTGCGAATGAGCCCCTGGGCCTTGGACCGGGAAACGCCCGCGCGGCGCTGCACCAGTTCGTCGAGCCGCACCTTTTTCGGGTCGCCGCCGCTCACGTCACGCATTCGAGCAGTGCGATCGCCTGGGCCGAAATCGCCTCGCCGCGGCCCTCGGGTCCAACGCGCTCGTTCGTCTTGGCTTTTACGGAGACCGCCGCCGAATCGATCCCGAGAATGGCCGCAATCCGGTCGCGCATCTGACCCAGATACGGATTGAGCTTGGGCGCTTCCGCCACGATCGTCGAGTCGATATTGACGACCCGGTAGCCGCTGCCCGCGACGCGTTCCGCGGCCGCGCGCAGCAACTTGAGGCTGTCGGCGCCGCGGTAGGCTGGATCGGTGTCCGGGAACAACAGCCCGATATTACCGAGGGCGGCCGCGCCGAGCAGCGCGTCAATGATCGCGTGTGTGAGCACGTCGGCGTCCGAATGCCCGGCCAGGCCCTTGTCGAACGGCACCGTGACGCCGCCGAGCACGAGCGCGCGGCCGGGCTCGAGCCGATGCAGATCGTAACCCTGCCCAACGCGGATCATTCCGCGCGCCTTTTGATGAGGTAGTCCGCGTGCCGCGCGTCTTCCTCGGTCGTAATCTTGAAATTCTTCGCCGACCCCGGGACGATTTTGACGCGGCCGCCGTACGAGTGGACCAGCGTGGCGTCGTCCGTGAACGACGTGCCGGCCCGCGCCGCGCGCGCGTGCGCCGCGCGAATCACGTCCAGCCGGAACACCTGCGGCGTCTGGCACGCCCACACCTGTTTGCGATCCGGCGTGCGCGAGAGGTA
>CAYUZD010000428.1:0-2841 GCA_964449475.1 uncultured Nitrospirales bacterium | reverse complement strand
ACGGGCAGGCGGCCGTGGCGGCGCTGGCGGTCCTGGCCGGCCTTGCCGCCGCCTTCGCGGAGGACGGATTCGGTGGCGAGGATTTCGTCGGTGAGCGTGCGGAATGCGGAGGGCGGTGGCGTGGTCATGCGGATCCTGAGACGGGGTTGTGATGGCAACGGAAGCGGCAATTATATAGAGCCGATGGGCGGCAGGCGAGCGTGCTCGCGACGCGGGGCGAAGCGGCGGCACGCCTAAGCTGGACTTCGCTTAGGCGTGGCACCCGTGAATGAAGCACGCCTAAGCTGGACTGCGCTTAGGCGTGGCACCCGCGACTTCGAAACTTACTTCGCGAGGTGGAGGACGCCGGTGGCGACGAGGCTGTTGATGTCGGCGTCGGAGTAGCCGAGGGTGCGGGCGACTTCGGCGGAGTGTTCGCCCAGGCGCGGGGCGTGTTTCGGCGCGGCCTTCTGTTCGCCGTCCATGAAGATGGGGCTGTTGACTGTCTTGATCCGGCCGAGGACGGGGTGGTCGTAGTCGACGAGAACGTCGTTCGCGAGTACGGCGGGGTCGTGGATGACTTCGTCGTAGGGCAGGACGGTGCTGACGGTGACGTCGTACTTCTTGAACGCGGCCTTCCAGTGTTCGAGCGTGTGCTGCGCGAAGGCGACGTCGAGCACGTGGACGAGTTCGCAGGAGTTCGCGTACCGCTTCTCGCGCGTGGCGTAGCGTTCATCGTTCTGCAGATCGTCGCGGCCGATGGCGCGGCAGATGCCGGCCCAGTCCTTGTCGCCGCGGATGCCGCAGAGGATGAAGCGCTTGTTGTCGCTGGTGACGTAGTGGTTGACGAGGGCGTTGGGCGGTTCGCTGCGGCTGGGGTAGCAAAACTTCTGCGCGCCAATGAGCGCAGCCTGGACGAAGCAGGCGTTGGACCAGATGCCGTTGGCCATGAGCGAGGTGGAGACCTTGGAGCCGCGGCCGGAGCGTTCGCGCTGGTAGAGCGCGAGCATGATGGCGCCGAAGAGCGCGCTCGAGGAGGGGTGGTCGCCCATGCCGCCGACGGAGAGCGCGGGGTCGCTCTTGTTGGAGCGGACGGCGTCCATGAGACCCGAGCGCGCCCACCAGGCGGTCATGTCGTAGCCGGGCTGCTCGACGTCGGGTCCTTTCTCGCCGTAGCCCGACGCGCGGGCGAAGACGAGGCGATCGTTGAGCGGCTGGAGGTCGGCGTAGTGCAGGCGGAGATCGGTGAGGACGGATTCGGGGAAATTGGTGATGAAGACGTCGGCGGACCGGACGAGTTTGAGGAGGAGATCTCGCCCGGCGGGTTTTTTGAGATCGACGACGACGCTTTTCTTGTTGCGCGCGGCGAGGATCCAGCAATAGTCGATCGTGCTGGCGGGCATGGGGACGATGGTGTGGAGGTAGCGGTGCGGATCGCCGATGCCGGGAGCCTCGATTTTGACGACGTCGGCGCCGAAATCGGAGAGGATGGTGGCGGCGGCGGGCGCGAGGATGTAGGTGCCGCAGTCGATCACCTTGAGGCCGGAAAGGATGGACATCAGTCGTTGGACTCCGCGGGATACGGGACGGTGAATGAATCGCCTTGCTTCATAGTCTTGCAACCCTGGAACGGCGGGGCGGATTCGTTCGGGAAGAGGTGGTAGCCGATGAGCAACTTCGCGTCGACGTTCGCGCCGGCGTCCTGCACGGACTGGATGAGCCAAGGGGTGATGAACAGGACGTCGATGCGGGTTTGCTTGAGCATGTCGGCCGGCGATTCGGTGTCACCGGGAAAATAGAGACGAAGGCCGTGCCACGTGACGAGATAGGAGTAATGCTGGACGGAGACCTTGTGGGGCGTTTCGACGGCGTCGATACGGATGTCGCGGAACGACATGGGCTTGTCGAGCGTGAACGGAATGACGCGAGCTTGATCGAGCCGTTCGGTCATTGACGGTGGACCGATGATGGAGACGCTCATCTCTTCGAATTCGAGCTTGGCCCAATGATCCGGGTGGGAATGCGTGATGAGCGAGATGCCATTCTTGATTGGCGGAACATTGGCATCGGTGTATTCGTGATACCCCCAGGATCCCGAGCGGTAGGGGAAGTCGGTTAGCAGGGTCGTCTCGCCGTCGGTGATGTGGAAGGATTCGTTGCCGATGAAGGTGAACGTCAACTCTCCGGCATCGGCGGCGGAGCCGCAGAGGACCGCCAAGACGAGGCAAGCCCGGAGGAGAAATCGCGTTGTGAGGGTACAGTGAATGATTGGGCGGATCATAACGTTCGCGCGACGAGCGTGCGCATGACTTCGGAAGTGCCTTCGCCGATCTCGATAAGCTTGGCGTCGCGCATGTAGCGTTCGACGTTGTACTCGGAGAGGTAGCCGTAGCCGCCGAGAATCTGGATGGCGTCGAGGCAGACGCTCGTGGCCATCTCGGAGCAGAAGAGTTTGGCCATGGGCGCGGCGCGGCGGGTGGACTGGCCCTGGTCCATCAGCGTGCAGGCCTGATACGCGAGCAGGCGGCCGGCCTCGACCTGCGTGGCCATGTCGGCGAGCTTGTGTTGGATGGCCTGGAAATTCGCGATGGGTTGCTTGAATGCGAAGCGTTCCTTGGAATACTTCGCGGCTTCCTCGAGCGCGCCGCGGGCGAACCCGACGGACATCGCGGAGATGACGGCGCGGCCGCCTTCGAGGACTTTTTTGACATCCTCGAAACCGAGGCCTTCCTTGCCGAGGAGATTCTCCTTGGGGACGCGGCAGTCTTCGAGGATGACCTGGACGGTATCAGAAGAGCGCATGCCGAGTTTCTTCTCTCGCTTGCCCGTGCTGAGGCCGGGCGTGCCGCGCTCGACGACGAA
>CAYUZD010000427.1:0-2852 GCA_964449475.1 uncultured Nitrospirales bacterium | reverse complement strand
TCGAGCTGCAGGAGGAACTCATCGCCACGCGCGAGGAATTGCGCATCCAGGCGACGCGCGACTTCCTCACGGGCGTCTGGAACCGCGGAATGATCATGCGCAAACTGCACGAGGAAATAGATCGGGCGTCGCGCAAGAACGAATCCATCGGCGTCGTCATGTGCGATATCGATCATTTCAAGCAAATCAACGATACCTTCGGCCATCCGGTGGGCGACGCGGTGCTGCTGGAGGTCTCCCGTCGAATGCAGGACGCGATCCGCAGCTACGACGCGCTGGGACGGTTCGGCGGCGAAGAATTTCTCATTGTCTGTCCGACCACGGACGCCGTCGGCGTTGCGCGCCTGGGAGAACGGCTGCGCGCAATCGTATCCGCGACGCCGATCAAGACGGACTCTCACACGGTCGCCGCGACGATCAGCATCGGAGTCACGGCGCACGATTGCAGCAAGCCCGGCGAGATCGATCAACTCATCTCCCATGCCGACAGCGCGCTGTACGCTGCAAAACGCGGCGGCCGGAACCGCGTCGAAATCGCGACGGCCGCCGTCGTTGTCTGAATTTGCCGCAATCAGATCCGCAGCGTGATGGCTGGGTCGCGTGGTGTGATACGCTGCCCGCGCAGTGTTTCGCGGGTCCAAGGACGTAATGAGTCGAGAAGACGCCACCCCATACGACTACGACGCGATCGGGCCCGGATACTACGATCACGTCTTTCAGCGCGGCGCGGGTATCCAGAGCAAGTGGCACCACCTCAAGTTCAGTCACGTGCGCAGGCACCTGCCCGCCCGCACGCGGGATCTGTTGGACATCGGGTGCGGCCCCGGTACATTCATCGGTTCGCTTCCGCAGGAGGTCCGGTGCGTGGGCATCGATGTGGCCCGTGCACAGATCGACTATGCGGTTCGTCAATACGGGACGAATTCTCACACGTTTCAGTGTGTCGGAAACGGCGTTCTTCCGTTCGACCACGCCTCGTTCGACGCGGTGACGCTCGTCGAGTTGATCGAACATCTCGACCGGCCGCGCATTGAATCTCTCCTGTATGAAGCGATCCGCGTCCTCCGCCCTGGCGGCAGATTGATAGTGACCACGCCGAACTACGCGAGCCTCTGGCCGCTTCTGGAGAAGGCGGTAAATGCCCGTACCCCGGTCTCGTACGAGTATCAACATATCTCGTTCTTCACCCGGCGCCGATTGCGGGACCTGCTCATCGGAATCGGACTCTCGTCGGTCGATGTAACGACCTTCATGGGTGCGTCCCCATTCTTCGCCGCCGTGAACTGGAAACTTGCGGATCGCGTACAAATCATTGAAAATCCTCTCCTCGCGCACGGCCTGGGATTCCTGTTGCTCGGGTCGGCGAGCAAAGCGTAGCCCGTATTCGCAGGGTCCCATGACCGCGCCCGAACTGACCATCGTCGTGCCGACGTTCAATGAAGTCGAGAACGTCGCTGAGCTCGTCCGCCGTGTCGAGGTGGCCCTCGACTCGGTCGAATGGGAGATCGTGTTTGTTGACGACGACAGCCCGGACGGCACCGCGGAAAGCGTGTTCGAGTTGAGCCGCAGCAACCCGCGTGTGCGGGGCATCAAACGCGTGGGCCGCCGTGGGTTGTCGTCGGCGTGTATCGAAGGCATGTGCTCATCAAGTGCCCCGCTTATGGCGGTGATGGACGCGGATCTGCAGCACGACGAGTCGATCCTCTCCAAAATGATCGGAGCGTTGAAGACAGGGAACGCCGATATTGCCGTGGGGAGCCGATACACCGCCGGCGGTTCAACCGGCGACATGCCAGGCGTCCGCGCCCGGATGAGCCGGTTTGCGACCTGGATCGGGTCGAGATGGCTCGGCGTCGCGACGACAGATCCAATGAGCGGATTCTTCATGTTGCGGCGCTCGTTCTTTTACGAGGTGGTCCACGACCTCTCCGGCAAGGGATTCAAGATTCTGTTGGACATCATCGCATCCGCGAAGCGCGAGGTCGCCATCGTCGATGTACCGTACAACATGCGCGCGCGCCAGCACGGCGACAGCAAACTCGACACGATGGTGCTCTGGGAATACCTGCTGTTGTTGTGCGAGAAGTCGTTCGGCAAGATTGTGCCCGTACGGTTCATCTTCTTCGTGATGATGGGATCGCTTGGCGCATTGCTGCATCTGGCGGTCTTGTTGCCCATGTACTACTCGGCGGACGCGACGTTTCTCGTTGCGCAGGCCACCGCCATCGCCGTCGCCATGACGGCGAACTTTTTCTTCAACAATCTCTTCACGTACTCCGATCGTCGATTAAAAGGCCGCCGGATTCTTGCCGGCATTGTTGTGTTCTACCTGACGTGTGCGGCAGGAGCGGCGGCGAACTTACTGGTCGCGGGATACCTCTTTCAGCGCGGCATCGCTGTGCCGTTTGCGGGGCTGCTGGGCGCCGTCGTCGGCGCCATCCCGAACTACGCCCTGTCCACGCAGTATGCATGGCGCCCAAGTCGCGCGCGCTAACCGCTCAGCCGTGCGCCTTCGCAGTTTCTCATTCGCGCTCACCTGCAAGTACACTTGCACGGCGAGAAAATCGTGATGCCGGTGCTGCGAATCGACAATCTTGTGAAGCAATATCGCTCGCCCGAAGGCGAGACGATCGCCGTTGTGGACGTGCCATCGTTCGTGCTCGAGGCGGGCGACCAAGTCGCGCTACGCGGCGCCAGCGGGTCGGGCAAGACGACGTTTCTCAACCTGATCGCGGGCATCTTGCGCGCGGATTCCGGCCGGGTCGAAGTGAACGGCGAGGATCTCTCCACCCTGTCCGAGGCGCGGCGCGATCTCGTGCGCGCCCGGAACATCGGGTACGTGTTCCAGACGT
>CAYUZD010000426.1:0-2856 GCA_964449475.1 uncultured Nitrospirales bacterium | reverse complement strand
ACCGACGGCTGGTTTTCCTTGTCGCACCAGGGGCCGCTGACGCGCACGGTCGCGGACGGCGCGCTGGCCATGGACGCGCTCGCGGGATTCGAGCCGCGCGATCTGTTCTCGGCGCCATTGCCGCGCCAGGACTTCCTCAAGAACCTGCGGCGCAATTTGAAGGGTGTGCGCGTCGCGTACACGGCCGATTTCGGCACGGCGCAGGTGGACGCCGTCGTCCGCAGGTTGTTCGAGGCGGCCCTTCCGGCGTTCGAGGCGCTCGGCTGCGAGGTCACCGCGGCGTCGCCCGACGTGGCGGATGCGCGCGAGATTTTCAAGTGGGTAATGTTCGGCGAACTGGTCGGATCGGACCTCAAGTATTTCAGAGCGGACGGCACCTCGGACCTGTCGCCCCCGCTCCACAAGTTCGTGTCGAAGCGGAAGGACATCCTCGTTCGCGATTACATGGACGGCATGCAGAAGCGCCGTGCGTTGTCCGCGCTCGTCCAGGATTTCTTTGGCATGTACGACTTGTTGCTGACACCGACGATGGCCATCCCACCGTTCAGGCATCCGCGCGACATGAGCGAGTACCCGCACACTGTCAACGGCGTCGAGGTCGGCTCGCAGGGCTGGCACCCGTTCACATTTCCGTTCAATCTCACGTCGAACCCCGCGGCGACGGTCCCGTGCGGGTTCACGGACGACGGGCTACCGGTCGGACTCCAGATCGTGGGGCGGCGGTTCGACGATCTACTCGTGATGCAGGCCGCGGCGGCGTTTGAAGAAGCGCGGCCGTGGGCGGACAAGCGCCCGCCGATCTGAATCAGGCGTCGAATTTTTCGAGGACGGCGCGGAGCGGTTCTTCGAGCAGCGCGACCTGCCAGTTCATCATGCCGGAGCTGGCCTGCATGTCGTGGCGGGTGCGCGCGTTGCTGCGCGCGATGTTGACGATCATGGCCTTGGGCGCGAGCACGGCCGCGGGAATGCCGAGTTCGGCGGCGACGCGCGCGGACTCGGCGCGCAGCGCATCGATTTGCGGTTTGCATTCGGGGCCGGAGTAGGCCTGCGGCTGACGCTTCACCCGTTCGGGCCACTTCTCCTTCGGGAGTCCCTGCGCGCGGCGAATCGCGGCCTTGAGCGCCTGAAGCCGGCGCCCGTCGCAGTTTCGCGGGAGCCGCGGACCGTCCTCGAGTTCGGCGTTCGGGTGCGCGGCGGCCCACGTCGCAAGATCGAACACCTGCTGATTGCCGAGGATCTTGAACGGCGGACAATCGGCGCGCTCGGCCTGTTGTTCGCGCCAGTCCCAAATTTCGCGCACGTAGGCGAGCTGCTTGGGTTTGAGCGTCCCGGTGCCGCGAATCCGCCACGATTCGTCGTCGCTGCGCGGCGGCGACTCGGCCGCGGCCTTGACCACGCGGCGGCACCATTCGCGGTGCCACTCGAGCCGGCCGCGCGCTTCAAGCTGGTCGCGCAGGAGGTCCGCCAGCGGTCCGAGGTAGCGCGTGTCGTCCGCGGCGTAGGCCAGTTGCGCGTCGGTCAGCGGCCGCTTCGCCCAGTTGGATTTCTGGCCGGCCTTGCTAATCTGCACCTCGAAGAACTGTTCGCACAACGCGGCGTAGCCGATGCGTTCCATGCCGAGCAGTTGCGCGGCGAGCATCGTGTCGAACACGTCGGCTTTGGGAACAAAGTTGAACGTACCCCGCATCAGCCGCAAATCGTAGTCCGCGCCGTGGATGATGAGCTCGATGCGCGCGAGCCGTTTCACCAGTTCGTCGAGGTTCGCGCCCGAGAGCGGATCGACGATGTAGTTGCGGTCGCCGGCGGAGAGCTGGATCAGACAGACGCGTTCGCGGTAATTGTGCAGTGAATTGGCCTCGGAATCGAACGCGACGCGCTCGACTTCATGCAGGCGTTTCGTCAGTTCCGCGAGGTCCTGGTCATTCTGCACATAGGTGTAGGTCGAAGCGCTCACGCGGCGCGGGGCTTTCCATCGATCGGCCCTGGGGCCGGTAAACCGACATTGGGTAGCAGGGCCGGAACCGTAGCAGGAACCCGGGGAGTCCTCAACTTGAAGCGGCAGCCCCGTGGTGTTCCACGGCCGGCGATGGGGGTGCGCCGACGGTAATCTATTGGCAGGATGGCGGGATATATGAGAAAATCTGACAGACTCGATGAAGTCAGGTGTCGGTGTCGATTACCTTAACCTGTTTAATTCGAGCTACTTAGAACGTAAATGCGGAAGGCCATCCATCGAACCAAGGATGGGTAGCGGAAGCGGAACGTGGCCCGTTCGGGAAACGAACTTGGCCGCTCCGGGGGACAGGCAAACTGCCATGCCGACAAAACCGGTCACCGCGCAGAAAAAACGGATCGGCGAGCTCCTGATCGACGCGGAAGTCATTACAAAGGGGCAACTGGATGAGGCGCTCGCCGTCCAAAAGCGGACGGGGGGCAAGGTGGTCGAGGAACTCATCAATCTCGGCTACCTCGACACCGGCAAGGTCGCGCAATTCCTCGCGTCGCAGCCCGGCGTCCCGAGCATCGACCTGGCGAACTACCGGGTGGCGAAGGACGTCGTCGGTCTGGTCCCGCGCGAGTTTGCGATGAAAAACGAACTCTTCCCCATCGATCGGCTTGGAAAACTCCTCACCGTCGGAATGGCATTCCCGCTCGACTCGGCAACGATCAAGTCGCTGGAAAACCACACCGGACTGCGTGTCAAGGCGCTACTCTGCAATCCGGTCGATATCCGCAAGGCGATTGAGCACTACTATCTCAGCGAACCTACGGCGAACGACAATACGGCGCAGCAGGCGGAGCAAATCCATGCCGGCGCGCGCGTCGAGAGCATCGCGTCGCTCATCCGCAAGATCG
>CAYUZD010000425.1:0-2866 GCA_964449475.1 uncultured Nitrospirales bacterium | reverse complement strand
GCCCGTCCACGTGGCCGTGGTAGCACCCTTCGATCTTGACGACGAGATCGCGGCCCGTGACGCCGCGCGCGACACGAATGGCGCTCATTGTCGCTTCGGTGCCGCTGTTGACGAGCCGGACCTTCTCGATGCACGGCACGAGATCGACGAGTTTTTGCGCGAGCCGGATTTCGGCCTCGGTCGGGATGCCGAAACTCGCGCCGCGCTCGAGCGCGCGCGTGACCGCCTCGACGACGTGCGGGTGCGCGTGGCCGAGAATGAGTGGGCCCCAGGAGAGCACGAAATCGACGTAGACGTTGTCATCCGCGTCGGTGACGCGCGCGCCCTTGCCCGAGACCGCGAAGAACGGATGGCCGCCGACGCCCTTAAACGCGCGGACGGGACTGTTCACGCCGCCGACCATCACGCGGTTCGCCTCCGCGAAGAGCGCTTCGGAACGCGCGCGGCTGGGCGGCTTGAACGAGGACATGGGCGGGACCGTCAGGCGAGCCCGGCGACCTGCGCGATCGCGGTTTCGTAGCCCCCGTCGAACTCGATGCGGGTGACCTCGTCGAACCGGACGCGCTTGGTGCCGGCCCATTTGGCCTCGCGATCGATCTCGCGGAGGTTGAACGTCTTGTCGCAGAGCGATTCGACCTCGCCGACGAGCCGCTCCGGCTGGTTCACCGCCTCGCGATGCACGATCATGAGCGAGTAGTGCTCCGCGATCGACCCGAGAATCGATTCGATGCTGTTGAGGTCGACGAGCACCGGCCTCTCAGGCGCCATACGCCGCAGAGCGAGGGCCTTTTCAATAAACTGGTGTTCGCCGACTTCCGTCTTGACGTCGGAGATGTCATCGATGCGTAGCACGACGTAACCACCGAGGCGGATGTCGCCGGTCACCGCGTGAATGAGCACGTAGCGCTCGCTCGCGTCCACGACGTACCCGCGGTCGAAGCACCCGGACGCTTCGAGACACTTGCGCGCGCAGACGATCAACTTCGTATGTCGCTTCGCCTTCTGAATCTCGCGGGTCACTTCGTCCTGCGTCATGGCGTACTCCCCATGGGTCGAATTCCGCAGCGCGGGCCACTATGCCAAGGCGTGGGGCGCGGCGCAAGTCAATGGGCGGAGATCGCAAAGTCCCGTTCGCATGGAGCGGTGCAAACGTCCGCGGCGTCACGCGTTCTTCAACTGCGATCGAGACAGGAATCGGCGCACCCAGGCGACTGCGTAGATGACAAGCACAACAGGAAATACAAAGAACATGCTCAAGATGGAGATCATCTGCAGCCAGACGTACGCTTCGTCGTTTACGGTGCCCTCGGGTGGATTCTGGAGGCCCGACATGAAGTCGGCGACGACCCGATCCAGGTTCAGGACTGCGAGCGTTGTGATTATCGCCACGACGGGCAACAGAAAGACGCTCAGGTGTAAGGTGATCCCCACGGGTAGCATTGCGCGTAGGAACCGGTACCAGATGGCCATGCGCCATGCGGCGACGATCGCCAGGAACCACACGTTGACCGATCGCGCCGCTTCGAACTCGAGCCATCGCTCTACGGGGATGGCGTATAGGGCGGCCGGAGGCGCGGAAAGCACAACGACGGTTAGGACTCGCTTGTATGACCACGAGGAATCGCGAAAGGGAATGCCGGGCAACCAGAGCACGATCGCGAGAATAAATACATAGACGACGGAACCGACGCCCAGTTGCTGAAGCAGCTCAATCCGCGGATTGTCCCAATGCCGTCCCATTCCGACGAGCCATGTGCAAAGTAGTCCAAAGGCGAGATGTGCGTTCGAGAAATTCTCGTAGTCGGGCTTGCCGGCCCGGAGAATGAGAACGCGTCCCGCGGACATGAGCATGGCATTCACTTCAGATGTCGCCCTCCGATGGTGAATTGAGTCGGAGATCAGAGAATCCGGTAGATGTGGTACCGAACGCCAGTGGGGATGCTCTGGCCGACGCCGACCGCGACGATGTCGTTGAGCCACTTGTACCTCTCGTGCGACGTTTCGTAGCGCGGCGTGGTGCGGAAGTAGCCGGTCTGGAAGTTGAGGATGCCGCGGTAGTGCGTGTAGATCAGCGCGCCGTCGTCGGTCTGTATAGTCGCGCGGACGTCGACCTCGCCGACGCCGTCGGGCCGGACGAGGAGCCAGTCGCCGCCGCCGGGGAGCACTTTGCCGGTCAGTTTCGGGCCCGTAACCGTGCCGCTCTTGACGTAGACGATGTTGCGCGTGCCGTGCGGCGTCGCGCCGACGGGTTGGCCGGGCTCGAGTTCCGCGTCGGCGATCGCGATGAGCTCGGACTGGAGCGTCGGCGGTTCCTCGGTGTGGGCGAGGCCCGTGGTTGCCGCCGCGACGGCGAGCCCCGCGCCGGCGGCGAGAAACGCGCGGCGCGATTCGACGAATTCCTGCCAGTTCATTCAGGTTCTCCCTTGGGTTCTTCGGCAGTCGCGCCGGATTCCTTCGTGAACGGTTCGAGCAACTGTCCGACTTCGGCAAAGTTTTCTTCCGTCATCGGTTCGTGGATGCGCTTGAGGATCTCGCCGCCGGGTGCGATGACGAACGCGTTCACCTGGCCGCGCTTGCATTGGAACCGTTCCGCGCAGGAGCCGCTGGTGTCCATGAGCACGTCGGGGTGCGTGGTCTTGATGACGGTCTGCGCGGTCGGCAACAGATTCGCGGGGATCTGGTCGAGCCACGCGACGCCGACGAACTCCATGCGCGCACCGTACGTCTCCTTCATGCGCTTGCTCCACGCCTGGATCTGCGTCTGGCTCGCCTGTTCGCCGAACGTGAGGAACACGGCCTTCTCGCGCGGCCACTTCACGCGGGTGAGGCCGTCTTGCGCGTTGGGCAGCGTGAAGTTTGGCGCGAT
>CAYUZD010000424.1:0-2868 GCA_964449475.1 uncultured Nitrospirales bacterium | reverse complement strand
GGCCATCATCGGCAGCGTGAGCGAGTCGTCGCCGGACATGATGTTGATGTTGCACAGCGATTTGATCTGCGAGACCTGATCCACGTTGCCGGAGGCTTCCTTGATCGAGACCACGTTGGGGATCTTGTTCAGTTCGGCGACGGTCGCGGGCTCGATGTTCGTGCCCGTGCGCCCGGGGACGTTGTAGAGCATGATGGGGATGTCGACCTTGTCGGCAATCGCACGGTAGTGCGCGATCTGGCCTTCGCGGGTGGGCTTGTTGTAGTACGGCGTGATCGAGAGCACGGCGTCCGCGCCGACTTCCTTGGCGAACCGCGTGAGGTCGATGGCTTCGCGGGTGTTGTTCGACCCGGCGCCGGCGATGACGGGGATGCGCCCCGAAACGCGCTCGACGGTGAACCGGATTGCGGCCTTCTGCTCGTCGTGCGAGAGGGTGGCCGCCTCGCCCGTGCAGCCGCAGGGCACGAGGCCGTGCGTGCCGCGTTCGAGGTGCATGTCGATCAGCCGCCCGTAGGCGTCGAAGTCGATGGCGCCGTCGTCCTTGAAGGGCGTAACCAGTGCCGGGATGGACCCGCGAAACATATGTGTCTCCTGAAGGCGGCGCCCGATTCAGCCCTGCTCCGGGTCACTCGCCGGACTGTCGATCCTACGTCAAAAACGCGCGGCGCTCAACTCACGCCGCGGCATGCACACTCGATGCATGGGCGGGCCGCCCATGCTACGAAAGCTAGAACGGCTCGTCGTATTCGCCGCGCCCGGGTTCGTATCCGCCGGAGTGATCGTAGCCCGGTTCGGGTCCCGCCGACGCGGCCGCTCCGCCCGCCGCGAGGATTCCGAACCGCTGGTAGTTCCGCTCGAACAGCAGGCTCAGCTCGCCCGTGGGACCGTTGCGCTGCTTGGCGAGGTCGAGGTTCACTTGTAACGCGTCGGATCCCGGCGGCATTTCCAGCTTGGGCCGGTATAGCATCATCACCACGTCGGCGTCCTGCTCGATCGCGCCGGACTCGCGCAGGTGCGAAAGTTTGGGCCGGCCCGCGTCGTCGCGCTCTGCCTCGCGGCTGAGCTGGGACAGCGCGAGCACGGGCACGCGGAGTTCGCGCGCAATGCCCTTGATCGCGCGCGAGATTTCGGAAATTTCGACCTGCCGGCTCTCCGCACGGCCGCGGCCGCTCATGAGTTGAAGGTAGTCCACGATGATCATGTCGCAGCCGTTGCGCGCGGCGTGGCGCCGGGCTTTCGCGCGCAGTTCCATCACGCTGATGCCGGGCGTGTCATCGATGTAGATCGGCGCGCCGAGCAGCGCGCCCGCCGCGCGCTGGATCTTCTTGAACTCTTCCTCGGCGAGGAACCCCGTCCGCAGGCGCATCGAGTTCACGCGCCCCTGCATGCACAGCAGACGCTGCACGAGCTGCGACTTGGACATTTCAAGGCTGAAAATGAGGACGTTTTTGCGGTTGTCCACCGCGAGGTGCCGCGCGACGTTCAGCGCGAACGCCGTCTTTCCGACCGATGGGCGCGCCGCGAGCACGACCATGTCGGACGGCTGGAACCCCGCGGTCATCTCGTCCAGCTTGTCGAACCCGGTCGGCATGCCCGTGATCGGCGAATGCGACTGGATCTGTTTGTAGATGCGATCGACGTTCTCGTTGAGCAGTTCATCGATCGCCTGCACCGGGTTGACCTGGCGCTGTTCGGCGATGCGGAACAGCGCGCTCTCCGCGCCGTCGAGCAGGCTGGTCACGTCTTCCGGCGCTTCGAAGGCCTGCGCGACAATTCCCGAGCACGAACTGATGAGCCGCCGCAGGAGCGACTTGTCCATCACGATGCGGGCGTAGTAATCGATGTTCGCGGACGTCGGGACGACGCCGGTGAGGTCGGCGATATACGGCAGACCGCCCACGTCCTCGAGGCGGCCGCTGGCGAGCAGGCGCTCCTTCAGCACGAGCGCATCGACAGGCCGGCTTTCCTTGTAGAGGCTCAGGACCGCGTCGTAGATATGCTGGTGCGCCGGAAAGTAGAAGATCTCCGACGGGTCGCCGTGGAGAATCTCGACCGCGGTGCCCACGGTGTCCGGATTGAGCAGCATCGCGCCGAGCACGGCGCGCTCGGCGTCTTCACTGTAGGGCGGGATGCGGTCGAACGCCGCCTCAGGCTTGCGTCGCGTGGCCAATGGATGTGTACTCCCCCGAAAAAAAAGCAGGCGTCCCCCTTCAGTCGGCGCCGAAGGAATCCCCCGCGTGGAAACGGTTCAGTGCGTGTTGCGTCCCATTAGATACTCCCGCGGACGGGTCTGCGTCAATAGGTCGATTTTGCCGGGAATCATCCACGCAGTGTGGACAAGTTTCGAGCGGCGCAACGAATTGACGCGGCGGAAGTTAGAGGGTCGGCAGAAAAACTTTCCCCACGCGCGCCGTCCCAAAACGGCACGCGTGGGGAAAGAAACAGGTTACGCTTCCGGAGTAACTTCCGCGGCGGGCGCGGTCTCGGCGGGCGCCGGCGCGTTCGTCGCATCGACCGCGACGGTCTCGCTCTCTTCCTCGACCGGCGGCGGCGCAGCGGCGACTTCCGGCTCGACGACGACGATGACCTTCGCTTCGATGCCGGTCTTGAGCCGCACGGTGACCTTGTGCTCGCCGAGCGTCTTGATGGGCTCGGTCAGCACGATTTTCTTGCGGTTGACGATGTGGCCGTGCTCGGCGAGTTTCTCGGCGATGTGCAGGTTCGTCACCGAGCCGAAGAGCTTGCCTTCCTCGCCCACCTTGGCCTTGAACTCGACGCGCAGGCCGTTCATGCCCTTGGCGACTTCGGCGAGTTCCTTGCGCCGCTTTTCCTCGCGCTTGCGGATGATCCGCATCTCGTGTTCGATCT
>CAYUZD010000423.1:0-2906 GCA_964449475.1 uncultured Nitrospirales bacterium | reverse complement strand
TGCGACCGGCTGTTCCAGGTGCATTCGATCGCGCCGCTGCTGGGCGCGTCGCGCGTGGCGGAGTTCGTGCGGGCGATGGAGCAGAGCGGCGACGACGTGTTGTTGAGCTGCGTACACGAGCAGATCGAGTGCGCGTACCAGGACAAACCGATCAATTTCAGCTTCGAGACGAAGACGAACTCGCAGGAACTGAAACCGATCCAGCGGATTACGTGGAGCATCACGGGCTGGCGCGCGACGACGTATAGGGCGGCGTTCGAGGCGGGGAAGACGGCGACGTACGCGGGGAAGGTCGGGTTTTTCCAGATCACGCGGCCCGAGGGGCACATCATCAAGACGGAGGAAGACCTGCGGCTCGCGGAAGCGATGCTGCACGGGTTCGAGGGCGTATCGGCGTGACGCCGCGCGTGCACGTGGGGTCGCCGTATACGTCCGTTTTGCTTCCGCGATTTCTCGACGTGATTGACGAGCCGGGCCGAAAGTTTGTCGCGTTGTCCGGCGGCCGTACTCCGCGCGAGTTTTTTGCGCTGTTGGCGACGGAGTTTCGGGACCGCGTGCCGTGGGAGCGGCTGGCGATCTTTCAAGTGGACGAGCGCTGCGTGCCGCCGGACCATGCGGAGTCGAACTGGCGACAAATCCAGGAAACGATTCTCGAGGTAGCGCCGCGAGTCGAGGCGCACCGCATGCGTGCGGAGGAGGCGGACGCGGCCGAGGCGTATGAGGCGGTGCTCGAGCGGACGCTGCCGAAGAACGAGTCGGGAGTGCCGGTCTTCGACGTTGCCCTGCTTGGTCTGGGGCCGGACGGTCACACGGCGTCGTTGTTCCCCGGCACCGCGGCACTCGATGAGACCCGGCGCTTCGTCGTGCGCAATGCCGTGCCGCAGCTCGATACGGAGCGCATCACGCTGACCTATCCCGTGCTGAACGCGGCGCGGCACCGGTGGTTCCTATTGCGCGGAGCGGATCGACGCACGATTTTCGCGGAGACGCAGGCGGGCCATCACCCGGCGGGGCGGATTCGCGACCCGGAGTGGTTCGTCGAGCCCGACGTATTGGGCTGAATCGTTTCGCGCCTGCTATCGTTGCGGCCACGTATGGCCAACACCCGTCTTGTCGTTGCGTATCCGTCGCCGCTGTGGCCGGTGTCCGGCGGCGGGCCGCGCCGCGCGCTGGATCTCATCGCGTGGCTGCGGAAGAAGGGGTATCACGTCACGCTGGTGGCGCGGCACCACGGCGAGGGCAACGCCGCGCTGGCGGAGCGATGCGACGAACTGGTGACGTTGCGTCCGGCGCATCCGGGTCCCGTGCCGCCGTGGGCGCTGCGGCAGTTGAAGCGCATCATCGAGCACTCGGTCCCGCGCGAGTGGTTCGGGCCGCGCCGCGGCGGACTCGAACGATTGCGGCAGCGCGCGTTCGAAGATTTGGCGATCGCGACGGCGGAACGCGAGCGGCCGGCGGCGGTGATCGTGTACTACGCGCACACGGCGTATTGCCTCGAGCGCATGCCGAAGGGCGTATTGCGCATAGTGGACACGATCGATGTGCAACACCGGCGCCACGATGCCGCGGCGAAGGGACTGGGGCGGCTCGATCGGCCGGCGTGCACGCGCGAGGAGGAATCGGCCGCGCTACGGCACGCCGAACTTTTGCTGGCCATCGAGGCGGGCGAACGCGACGTGTTGCGCGAGATGTGCCCGGAGGCGGCCGTCGAGCTGGTTGGGCATGCGGCGGAAGCGTTGCGATTCGAGCCGTCCCCGGACACGTCGCGGGAGATTCTTTTCGTGGGGAACCGGTACGACCCGAATGTGCGCGGGCTGAAGACATTCCTGAAACGCGTGTGGCCAGGGGTGCGGCGGGGGTGCCCGGATGCGCGGCTGGTGGTGTGCGGCCGCGTCGCGGAGACGGTGCGCGTTGCGCCGCGCGGAGTGGAGTTGCGCGGGCCGGTGGACGACCTGGAGGAGAACTACCGGCGGGCGGCGATCGTGGTGAACCCGGCACCGTACGGTACGGGGCAGGCGGTGAAGTCGATCGAGGCGCTCGCGCATGGCCGGGCGCTGGTGTCGACGCCGGTGGGGACGCGGGGCTTGAACGAGATCGCGGAGCCGCCGTGGCGGATCGCGGACGTCGGGCCGAAGATGGCGGAAATCATCGTGGGGCTGCTGATGGCTGGCCCGGCGCGGCACTCGCTTGAACGACGCGCGCACGACTACGCAGTCACCCGGCTGGCGCCGGACGTAGTGTATGGCCCGCTGCTGACTCAGATCCGCTCGCACGAGACGAGTCGGCAGCCCCAATCCTGAGCAAACGAGGCGGGATTGAAGGATCGGGGCTCCGGGATGTAACTGACTAAGCTTCGAGAAACACTCAATTAGTGGAAATTGTCTTGGATCGTCGAGTTGTGACGTGTTAACGTCCGATCGGCGAGCTCTTGGGGCAGGTTGGAGAGGGTGTGCTTAGGCGCGCCACGTCCGGCCGATCGTGGAGACAGACCGCGTGGGCAGATCCGTACAGGCTCAGACCGTGCTCGTTGTGTGCGCCGACCCGCTGTACCCTGGGCTGCCGGTTGGTGGCGCGGCGCGCATTTTCGCGATGACGGACTACCTGCGAAGCGCCGGGTTTCGGGTCGAGATGGCGATGCCGGATTTCGGGCGTCGCGTGAATCGCGCGGTGGAGGCGCGGGTGGACCGGCTTCACCTGTGCGGCACGCGAACCGAGCGTTTCATGCGGTCCGTTCAGGAGACGCTCCCCGGCGCGATCGGCGGACCCATCGTGCGGCAACTCGATCGCGCGGTGCGTAAGGGCAAACTGACCCGGCGCAAGAAGCTGGTGCGCGGCGACCTGAGTTCGCTAATTCTTCGCAAGATCGATCCGGAGCTGGTCGCGCTGACGGGCGAATTGACGCGCCG
>CAYUZD010000422.1:0-2911 GCA_964449475.1 uncultured Nitrospirales bacterium | reverse complement strand
AACATGAGCAACCACTCCGCGATGATCTCCGCCGCGTGTTCCGCGTCTCGGAGCGAGATCATCTCGACGGGAGAGTGCATGTAACGGTTCGGAATCGCGACGAGGGCCGTGGCGACGCCGCTACGACTCAGTTGCATCGCGTTGGCATCCGTCCCAGTCCCGCGCGGCGCGCCCATCATCTGGTAGGCAATCTTCCTCTTCTTCGCGGCCTGCACCAGTTGCTTCACGACCACGGGGTTCATGTTCGGCCCGCGATGGAGCATCGGGCCGCGATCCAGGTTGAACTGGCCGAATTTCTTGTTCTCCGAGTCCGGGAAATCTGTCGCGTGCCCGACGTCTACCGCGATCCCCGCATGCGGTTCCACCGCAAACGCGCTCGTCGTCGCCCCGCGCAGGCCAATCTCTTCCTGCACCGTCGTCACGGCATACAGCGCGCAATGGATCTTCCGGCCTGCGACCAGTCGCATCGCTTCCAGCACCACGAACGCGCCGATGCGATCGTCCAGTGCCCGCGCCGCGACGCGGCCGTTCTTGAGTTCGAGGTAGCCGACGTTCATGGTGGCGGGGTCGCCGATGGAGACGAACTTTTCGGCGTCCTTGCGGTCCCTCGCGCCGATGTCGATCCAGAGCTTGTGCATCGGCATGGCCTGGCCGCGCTCTTTCTCGTCCATGAGGTGGATGGCGCGGCGGCCGATGACGCCGGGGACGTCGCCCTTCTCCGTGTGCACGACGACGCGCTGACCGTCCAGCACCGACGGGTCCACGCCGCCAATCGGCACGAAACTCAGGAACCCGTCTGCATCGATGTAATGGACCATCAACGCGATTTCGTCCACGTGGCCGGCGAGCATCACGCGCAGCTCCGCCTTCTCGTTCCGCACGTGGTACTGGTTGCCGTGGACGTCCTTGTAGATCTTGTCCGCATACGGCTCCATGTACGCGGCGCATACCTTCTGGATCGAAGTCTCGAAGCCCGACGGACTCGGCGTGGACAACAGCTTCTTGAGGAACTGCAGCGATTCCTTGCGCATGGACGATTCCCCCCGGCGCGATTCACCCCGAAAGCGCCCAAGGATACGCCAACGATCGCGCAAAATCATCCGGCCGGTTGGAGTCCGCGGGCTGGAACTGCATAATAATGCCGCCCATGGGCTACGAATACTCCGGATACCTCAGCACCGTCCTCACCCGGCCCGACCCCGGCCTGCTCAAATCCACCGACGCGATCCGGTTCGATCGCACCGATCTCGCCAAATGGCGCACGCAGGACCTCCCGCAAGCCGTCGAATGCACCAAGGCGGAATCCCGCAAAATTCACACCGACGAGGGCATCAAACTCGAGGGCGACTTCCGCGGCATCGTCAACATCGACAGCCTGAAATCGAATGACCCGCGCTACTGGGTGCCGCTCTCCACGTTTGGCCTGACCGACGCGCGGTTTCCCGTGGACGCGTCGCGCTACCCCATCGTCGAGGTCACCTATCGGTGCACGAGCCCGCTCGCGCACCCGACCTGGATGTGGACCTACGACGGCGGGTCGCACTTCGGCGCGCTGCCCAAATCGAAGGAGTGGCACACCGTCGCGCGAAACGTCGCGCACTTCGGGTTTCCCGCGCGCATCGACAACGTCGTCATCCGCCTCTACTCGCCGGCCCGCACCATCGAATCGATGGAAATAAAATCCGTCCGGTTCCGCGCGATGAGCCCGGAGGAGGCGCGCGCGACGCAGGAGAGCCTCGCCGGCCTGGAAAAACTGCGGCCGCCGCGGCGGTTCCCGATCCTCGACGAGTTCCTGCCGCTCGGCGTCTACATGGACGCCGACTCCGCCCGGGAACTCGCGCGCGACGTGTTGAAGATCTCGCCGAAGGAGTACTGGACGCTCGCCATCGAGGACATCGTGCGGCACGGTCACAACGCGATCGCGCTCGCGAATTTCGACGGCATGGAAGACGACGAGCGGTCCGATTTGTTGCGCCTGTGCGAGGAGAACGGCGTTCGGCTCGTGCCTCGCCACGAATTCCCGCTCGACGCCGACGCCAAGACGCAACAGCAATACGTCACTCAGCACGTGAAGCCGACCGCGAAGTCGAAGGTGATCCTCGCGCGGATGCTGAACGGCGAGCCGATCGAGAACGATTTCATGCAGGTCCTCGAGTCGAAGCGGCAGATCGAGGAGGCCGATCCCGACCATCCGCTCGCGATCGTCGCGCGATACCCGAACGCGCTCCCGTTGTTCGCTCCGTTTTTCGCGGCGAGCGGAATCGGTTATTTCACGTCCAAGCGGCCGTGGGAAGCGGGGAAGAGCGTGCGGACGCATGTGCCGCTCGCCGGCGGCCAGCAGTTCTGGTTCGCGGCGCCCGCGTTTATGTATCCCACGCAGACGCCCCAGTGGAGCACCAGCCCCGAGATGCGGCTCATGGCGAACCTCGCGTTTGCCAACGGCGCGCGCGGATGGTTCGCCTACTCGTACCACAACGAGCCAGTGTGGAGGAGCGGCCGTCTGCAGCGATCGCTCACCGGGCCGTTCCTCACGTTCAGCGATCTCTGGTCTGAGTTGATGCTGCGTATGCGGTGGATCGACGCTCTGTCGCCGCTGCTGCTGAAGTCGCACATCCAGGACGCCATGGACGACTGGTTCCTCAAGGGCGTGTCCACGGCGTCCACCGTCCGTCCCGCGCCCGGCATCCCGCCCATCAGCCAGTTCCACCTGCGCGGCGACGATTTCAGCCTCTATTTCACCGTAAGTAACAACACCCGCGAGATCGCCAGCATCGAAATCGACGTGCCCAAGGGCGCGGGCGGCGACGTGCAGATCTACGACCTGTCCGATTTCGTCACCGGCCGGAACTGGTGCGAGATCGTGCGCCAGCGACACGTCGAGATGTTCCCCGGCCAGGCGCACATCCTGCTC
>CAYUZD010000421.1:0-2927 GCA_964449475.1 uncultured Nitrospirales bacterium | reverse complement strand
GCGCAGGTGTTCCTCGGCGTGAACCTCAAGTGCGCGTCGTGCCACGACAGTTTCGTGAACTCGTGGAAGCTAGCCGATTCGTACGGCCTCGCGAATGCATTCTCGGAGGAGCCGCTCGAACTCGTCCGATGCGACGTGCCGACGGGGAAAACGGCCGAGACGCGGTTCCTGTGGCCCGAGTTGGGCACGATCGACGCGGCCGCACCGATCGAGGCGCGCCGCGAGCGCGTGGCCGAACTCGTCACGGCGCCGGAGAACGGCCGGTTCGCGCGCGTGTTCGTGAATCGCGCGTGGGCGGCGTTGATGGGCCGTGGACTCGTCGAGCCGATGGAGGACATCGAGTCTGAGCCGTGGTCCGAGGACGTGCTCGACTGGCTCGCGGCGGATTTTGCGCGGAACGGATACGACATGCGCGCGCTACTGGCGCAAATCGCGACGTCGAAGACGTATCAACTCGCGAGCGACCTGCACGAGCGCGCGGACGGCGAGGCGTACGTGTTCCGCGGGCCGCGCGTGCGGCGGATGACGGCTGAACAGTTCTACGACGCGATGTCGCGCGTGTCCGGCGTGTGGCAGAAAGAGTCGAAGTTCGAGCCGCCTCCCGACGGCGGCTCGCGGTCGGAGGGCACAGTGCGCGCGTGGCGCGCGAACGCTGACCCGCTGATGGTGGCGCTTGGACGGCCGAACCGCGAGCAGGTGACGATGCGGCGGCCGGCGGAGTATTCGCGGTTGCAGGCGCTCGAGCTGACAAACGGTACGACGCTGGCGGCGTTTGTGGCGAGCGCTGCGGAACAATCAGGCGTGGCCGTGGCGCAAGAACGGATGGACAGGTTGTTCCTGCGCGCGCTGCAACGTCGGCCGACGGACGCGGAACGCGCGGCGTTTGAGGCGTCGGGGCTGTCGCTGGACGCGAAAGAGGACGTCGAGGACGTGCTCTGGGCGCTGTTCATGCACCCGGAATTCCAGTTGGTATACTAGCGGGCGAGGCAAGTGAGCCTTGGAAGGTCATCCTGAGCAACGCGAAGGATCTCTTCTCGAGGGCGGCGTTGCCGGCGGGCGAGATCCTTCGCTTTGCTCAGGATGACAGGACAGGCGAGCTTGGTGTGAGACGGAGACCATGGATCGTCGGGACTTTCTGAAATATGCGAGCGCGGCGACGCTGGGCGCGTTGAACGCGGGCGCGCCGCGGATTGCTCGGGCGGACGAGATCGAGACGATCGAGCCGACCGCGGACACGCTGATCATTCTGTGGATGGGCGGCGGCATGGCCCACACGGAGACGTTCGACCCGAAGCGATTCCGCGAGTTCGAGGTGGGGCTGTCGAGCTCGGAGGTCCTGAGCACGTTCAAGAGCGCGCCGACGATCATCGACGGCATGCACTTCAGCGAAGGACTCGAGAAGATCGGCCGCGTGATGGATCGCGGCACGCTCATCCGGACGTACACGGCGGGCGACCTTGGCGCAATTCTGCATTCGCGGCACCAGTACCACTGGCACACGGGCTACGCGCCGCCGTTGACGGTCGCCGCGCCGCACATCGGCGCGTGGATTGCCCACGTCCGCGGGCCGAACCATCCCGACCTGCCGCCGTTCATCGACATCGGCCAGAAACTCACCGTCGGCGAGGGCGAAGAACTCAAGGCGTTCCACACGGGCGGGTTCCTCGGGTCGGAGTACGGTCCGTTCTTCGTGCCGGATCCGCTCGAGGCGCAGACGGCGGTGAAGCCGCCGGCGGGGATGACGGGCGCGCGATACGCGCGGCGCCGCGCGTTCCAGCAGCAACTGGTGCAGTCGAGCCCGATCACGGAGTTCGGCAGCGAGTACCAGCGCGAGTCGCTGCTGCGTTCGCTGGACAACGCGGACCGGCTGTTGGCGAGTCCTGCGGTGAAGGCGTTCGACCTGTCGGACGAGCGTCCGGAGACGATCGCGGCCTACGGCGATTCGCGGTTCGGACGCGGGTGCCTGCTCGCGCGGCGTTTGTGCGAACAGGGCGCGCGGTTCATCGAAGTGACGACGGAGTACGTGCCGTTCGAGAACTGGGACACCCACGAGAACGGCCACACGCGGCTAGTGGAACTGAAACAGCGAATCGACGGGCCGGTGTCGCAACTGGTGCTCGACCTCGAGGAGCGCGGGCTGCTGGACCGCACGCTGATTGTGCTCGCGAGCGAGTTCAGCCGCGACATGATGACCGAGGGCAAGCCGGACAAGAAGGTGCCGGACCAGGTCGAAGTGCCAGACGTGATGACCGAGATGAAGCACTACGGCATGCACCGGCACTTCACGGACGCTGGCTGCGTGCTGCTGTTCGGCGGCGGCGTAAAGAAGGGTCTGCTCTACGGCAAGACGGCGGACGAGCGGCCGTGCAAGACGATCGAGAACCCGGTCTACATCGAGGACCTGCACGCAACGATCTTCCGCGCGATGGGCATCAGCCCGAAACACAACTACGTCGTCGAGAAGCGCCCGTTCTACGTGACCCGCGACGGCGTCGGCAAGCCGATCATGGAATTGCTGGCGTAGGGCAAGGTCAAGGGCTTACCACGAAAAGATCCGAAAGAGAACGAAAGCCCACAAACCGACCTTCCTTCAAGTTCGCCGCTAAGCTCTTCGTGACAATTCGTATCTTTTTCGGTTCTTTTCGTGGTGAATCGTTTTTTGTATAGTCTCGACTCCGAATTGATTCCAAGGAGAGTCACCGTGAGCATTCCGAAGGCGAAAAATGTTTCGGCCGCGGCGAAGGCGGCGCTTGAGTCGGGCGAGGGCATTCTGCGGCTGTCGCCGACGTGGGTGCCGCGGTCGTTCCTGCAACCGGGCAAGCGCATCAAGCTGCACCCGGACGACTACTACGCGTACGGCAAGCACCGCGGCGGCATCGACGAGCGGTGGTTCGCGTCCACGACGCCGGCGGCGAACGACAACCGCG